>NZ_JBHSKO010000025.1:0-139904 GCF_042657305.1 Pseudonocardia zijingensis
CTCGACACCGTCGCCCACGAACTCAACGGCCGCCCACGCAAGACCCTCGGATGGAAGAATCCCGCCCAGGCACTCGACGAGCTGCTCGTTGCAACAACCAGTTGAGACCGCCGATCATCTAGCGACCCTTTCCCCTTGATCGACGGCCGAGGGAGGCAATCTCGGCCGCCACCGGGGCCATGATCAGAGAGTTGGCGCATTCCCGGGTCGATTTCGCCCGAGAACGCGCCAAAGCCCTGATCATGGCCGCGGAACCGGCCGGAGGTGGCGCCGCGCGCCCACCGGGCAGGCCCCGGCCTGCCCACGTGGTTGCCCCGCACGATGCGCGGCGCCACCGGAGGCCCCAGACCCGCGGTGGTCACCCTGTCGGGCCAGGGCCCGGCCAAACCGGTCATGATCGCCAACCTGGCGCGTTTCCCGACGCCTCACGTCGGGTTTTGCGCCGGAACAACGATCATGCCCTACTCAGCAGCCGGGAGCGGCGACTCGGGTACGGGTCCGTGCCGGCGCCCCCGACGTGCCGGCACGGACCCGGGGCTCATCGGGTGGGCGGTGCCGGCGGCGCCGATGGTTGCGGCGTGACCGGCGGGGCCGGCGGCGCCGACAGCTCCGGCGTGACCGGCGGGGCCGGAGCGGCGGGCGGGGCCGGCGCGGGGGTCGCGGTGACCGCGCCCGGGGCGGGCGTGGTGGGCACCGCGACGACCAGCGGCCCGGGCGGGGTGTGGCGGCAGCGTCCGGTGCGCGGGTCGTAGTCCCAGGTGCCGCGGGGGTAGGCCGCGTTGGCGGCCGCGGGGTCGTCGAGGTCGGGGTCGGTGCCGGAGCACTCGCCGCTGCCGGACGTGTCGATGGGCAGGCCGTCCTGGTCGAACAGGTACACGCCGGTGAGCGGGTTGCCCGCGGCGTCGACGGGGCGGATGTCGCGGATCTCCCGATCCCCGTCCTGCCACAGCCCGGGCGCGGACGCGGTGTAGCTCGCCGGGGAGGGCTCGCGCGAACCCGGCACCCCCTCGAACAGCATCCACAGCACCACGAGCGCGGCGAGTGCGTTCAGCGGAACCACCACCCAGAGCAGCCGCCGGTCGCGCCGGGTGCGGTGCCCCACCCAGATCGACGCGGGCACCGCGAGGAGGCCGAGCAGCAGCACCGCGGGCGCCTCGGCGCCGGAGAAGAACTCGAGCACGATCACGGCGGCCGCGATCGCGCGCAGCACCCACCAGGCGGGCTGGAGGCTCGCGACGAAGTCGGTGACCGTGCGGCTCGTGGTGCCGGTGGCCGGGCGCCCGGCGAACCACCGCACCTCCGGCAGGGCGGCCACGCTGGGGACGCCCGGCCCGTCGCGGAACACGAGGGGCAGCGCGATCGCCCCGATCACCAGCGCGACGAACACGACCGCGGGCTCACGTGCGGCGACGCCGAGCAGGAACAGGACCGCCCCGGCCACGGGCGCCGCGAGCATGAGCCGGGCGCGCGCGTGGCGCGGTTGGTCGGCGGGCTCGGCCGCCGGGTAGCCGGCGGCGGCCCGCAGTTCGGCGGCGTACGCGCTCGGGGGTCCGAGGCGCGCGGTGAGGGCGGCGACGTCCGCATCGCCGCCGAGCTCGTCGGTGAGGTCGGCGAGGTGCGCGCGGACGTCGTCGAGGATCTCGGCGACCTCGGGTTCGGGGAGGTCGGCCAGAGCCGTCCGCACGCCGCCCAGGTACTCCTCGGCCGCGGCGCTCGCCAGCTGCACCGTGGGCGCCCCGCTCTGCGCCCTCCCGTCGTCGGTCATGCTGCCCCCACCAGCCCTTCCATCGTCTCGGCGAACGCCCGCCACGTCTTGGCCGTCTCGCGCAGGCGCTCGCGCCCCGGCGCGTTCAGGCTGTAGTACTTGCGGTGCGGGCCCTCCTCGCTGGGCACCACGTACGAGGTGAGGAGCCCGGCGTTGTAGAGCCGCCGCAGCGTGCCGTAGACGGACGCGTCGCCCACCTCGTGCAGCCCGGCGGCACGCAGGCCGCGCACCACCTCGTAGCCGTAGCCGTCGCCGCGGTCGAGCACCGCGAGCACGGCCAGGTCGAGCACGCCTTTGAGCAGCTGACTCGTGTCCATGCCTGCCCCCTTCTGCGCGTTGCACACTACTACGCATCGCGCAGTAGCGCGCACCGGGTGGTTCCGGCGTGGCGGGATTACGCTGCGCACCCATGTCCCTGGTCGACAACGCCATCTACATCGACGGCAAGCGGGCCGCGGCACCGGACTCGCTCGGCCGGACCTTCGAGGAGCTCCGCCAGTGCCCCGACCAGGGCCGCAGCTTCTGCTGGATCGGCCTCCTGCGCCCGACACCGGAGGAGATCGAGGCCGTAGCGCAGGAGTTCTCGCTGCACGGCCTCGCGGTGGAGGACACGATCACCGCCCACCAGCGCCCCAAGGTCGAGCGCTACGGCGACGTGCTGTTCGTGGTGCTGCGCCCGGCGCGCTACGTCGACTCCGTCGAGGTCGTGGAGATCGGCGAGATCCACCTGTTCCTCGGCCCGGACTTCGTGATCACCATCCGGCACGCGGAGGAGCCCGACCTCGCGCAGGTACGGCAGCGGCTCGAACGCGAGCCGACCTTGCTCGAGACCGGGCCCTACGCGGTGCTCTACGCCGTGCTCGACCGGATCGTCGACGACTACGCCCCGGTGCTCGACGGCCTGCAGGACGACGTCGACGAGATCGAGGTGCAGGTCTTCGGCGGCGACCCGCACGTGTCCAAGCGGATCTACCAGCTCTCCCGCGAGGTGATCGAGTTCCAGCGGGCCGTGGAACCGCTGTCCGACATGTTCGACGAGATGCAGGAACGCCTGAAGGAGAAGGCCGGGGCGGCCGACCTGGAGCTGCGGCGCCTGCTGCGCGACGTGGCCGACCACGCCACCCGGGTGCTGGATCGCATCGAGGCGTTCCGGCAGCTGCTGGCCAACATCCTGCAGGTCAACGCGGCGCTCGTGGGCCAGCGGCAGAACGAGGAGATGGCCCGCATGACGCAGGCGGGCTACGAGCAGAACGAGCAGATGAAGCGGGTCTCGTCGTGGGCGGCGATCCTCTTCGCCCCCACGCTCGTGGCCTCGATCTACGGCATGAACTTCGACGACATGCCCGAGCTGCACTGGACGCTCGGCTACCCGTTCGCCCTGACGCTGATGGTGCTGCTCGGCGTGGCGCTCTACCTCATCTTCAAGCGGCGCGGCTGGCTGTAACCGCTTACCGCTCATGGCAGACCCCCTCTTGCCCTAATTATGAAACCTGCCTAGCGTAATGCGCCGTGGCCTCGGACTCGTCGGCGGAACGGCACGCCAACACGATCAGCGTGCTGACCGCCCTGCGCACCGACGAGGGCAGCAGGCTCGCGGAGCTGGCCCAGCGCACGGGCCTGTCCCGGCCCACCGTCGACTCGATCCTCACCGAGCTCGGCCGGCTGGGGTGGGTCGAGCAGCGCGAGCCCGCCGACGCGCCCGGCGGCCGCCAGGCCGGCCGGCCCGCCCGCACCTACCGGCTCGACCCGGACGCGGGATTCGTCGTCGGCGTGGACGTCGGGGTGAATCTCCTGACGGCGGTGGTCGCCGACATCACCGGCACCCCGCGGCACACCCTCACGCGCCCGATCAGCCGGACGACCCCGGGCACGGAGCGCCGCACGGCCGTGCAGTCGCTCGTGGCCGACGCCGTGGCCGAGTTCGGCATCGAGCCGCACGACACGCTGGCGCTGAGCCTCGGGGTGCCCGGCATCGTGGACCCCTCCGGCCGGGTCACGCTGAGCACCGTCATCCCGGACTGGACCGGCTTCCACGTCGAGCGGCACTTCGCCCGCTGGGCGGGCGTGCCGGTCACCGCCGCCAACGACGCCAACATGGCCACGCTGGCCGAGCACTGGATCGGCGCGGCCCGGCTCGTCGACGACGTCGTGTACGTCCTCGCCGGGCGCCGCACCAGCGCCGGCATCATCGTCGACGGCAAGTTGCACACCGGTCGCCACGGCGCGGCCGGCGAGATCGGCAGCATCCCGGACCTGTACTTCAGCACCGAGGAACTGCTCGCCACCCCCGGCCGCGACCCGGACTCGCCCGACGCCATCGGCTCGGTCTTCCGCGCGGCGCAGGCGGGCGACGCGCAGGCGGCCGCGCTGGTGGAGGAGTTCTACCGGCGACTCGCCCGCGTGGTCGAGTTCCTGGTCAAGTCGTTCGACCCGGACATGGTGGTGCTCGGCGGTGGCGTGTCGCGGGCCGGACGCCCACTGCGCGACGGCGTGGAGCGCCACCTCGACCGGCCCGTGTTCAACACGACCCCGCTCGTGCTGTCCGAGCTCGGGCCGGAGGCGGTGGCCCTGGGCGCGTTGCGCTCCGCCCTGCAGCTCGCCGTGCGACACAGCCCCCTGCTCGCGGCACTCGTCACACCGCCGCTGCGCGTCCCCACCCGCCCCGTCCCCGGAGGCCTGCGATGACCCCGGTCCCTCGACGCACCCTGCTCAGATCCCTCGCCGCGCTCCCCCTCGCCGGGGGTATCGCCGGGTGTTCCGGCACCACCGGCCCCGCGTTCGTGCCCGACGGCGGGCGCGTGCGCATCGGCTACGGCATCTGGGACGCCGACCAGGTGCCCGCGATGCAGGAGGTGATCGCCGCGTTCAACGCGGAGCACCCGGACATCGAGGTCGCGATCCAGCTCACGCCGTTCTCGACGTACTGGCCGCGCCTGCAGACCTCGATCGTGGGCGGTGGCGCTCCGGACGTGTTCTGGATGAACGCGCCCAACATCGCGATGTTCGCCCGGCACGCCACGCTGCTGCCCCTCACCGACCGGCTGGCCCGCGACGGGGTCACGCTCGCCGAGCACCCGCAGCACCTGGTGGAGCTCTACCGGCGCGACGGCGAGCAGTACGGCGTGCCGAAGGACTTCGACACGATCAGCCTCTTCTACAACCGGGAGCTGTTCGACCGCGCCGGTGTGCCGTACCCGGACGAGAGCTGGACCTGGCAGCACGTCCTCGACGCCTCCGCCGAGATCCGCGACCCGGCGGCGGGCGTGTACGGCTTCTCCGCGGGCCTGGACCGGCAGCGCAACCTCTACCCCGCGATCTTCCAGAGCGACGGGTGGGTGGTGCGGGGCACCCGGTCCGGGTTCGACGACGAGGCCACGCTCGGCGGCCTGCGCTTCCTCACCGGCGCGATCGACCGCGACCTCGCCCCCAACGCGATGGCCGAGTCGGACACCCGGGCGCGCGAACAGTTCCAGGGCGGCAGGATCGCGATGTACAACGGCCTGCCGAACGACTCGAACGCGACCTACGAGGACCCCGAGGTCCGCGCGCGCACCGGGATCGCCGTGCTCCCCCGCGGCACGCGGCGGGGCAACGTGATCCACGGGCTCGCGAACGTGATCAACGCGCGCACCCCGTACCCGGACGCCTGCTTCGAGTTCGTGAAGTTCATGGCCGGGCGCACGGCCGGGGAGATCCAGGGCCGCTCCGGGACGATCCTGCCCAGCTACGCGGGCACCCAGCAGGCGTTCCTGGACGCCAAGCCGGAGTTCCGGATGCAGTCCTACATCGACCAGGTGCCGGACGCGACCGCCTATCCGGCCTCGGTCACGACCATGACGTGGGAGCGCATGCAGCTGCAGATCCTCGGCCCGTCCTTCATCGGCCCCGGCGCCCGGCCCGTCGAGGAGTCGGCCCGGCAGCTGGCCGACGAGATGAACGTCGTCCTCAGCAAGGAGGCGGTATGACCCAGCTCGCGACGGCGCCCGCGGCGCGCGTCGAACGCCCCGTACCGGCCCGGGCGCCCCGGCGCCACCAGCACAGCGCCTACCTGTTCATCGCGCCGGTGGGCCTGGGCCTGGCCGCGCTCTACCTCTACCCCGCTCTCTCCACGTTCGTGCTCAGCTTCGCCGAGTGGGGGCCGTTCGGCGGGCACACGTTCACCGGGTTCACGAACTACCTCACCGTCTTCCGGCTCGAGACGTTCTGGACCGCGCTGGGCAACACGCTGCTCTACATGGCGATCGGCCTGCTCACGCTGCCCGTCGCGATCTTCTTCGCGGTGCTGCTCAACCGCGACGGGCTGCGCGGCGTGACGGTCTACCGCACGATGTTCTTCATCCCGTTCGTCACGCTGCCGGTGGCGTCCGGGATGGTCTGGCGCTGGCTCTACAACGGCGACTTCGGCCTGATCAACCAGTTCCTGTCGGTGTTCGGGATCCCGGGCACCTACTGGGTGTCCAACCCGGCCACGGCCCTGTTCGCGATCGGCGTGGTGCAGGTGTGGTCGCAGGTCGGCTACTACCTGGTGATCTTCATCGCGGGGCTCAAGGCGATCCCGCGGGAGTACGCCGAGGCCGCCGCGATCGACGGGGCGAGCGCGTTCCAGCGGTTCTGGCGGATCACGTTGCCGCTGCTGTCGCCCAGCATCTTCTTCTGCACGGTCATCAACGTGATCGCGACACTGCAGATCTTCGACCTCGTGTACGTGATGAGCGCATCGCCCACGGTCAACCCGGCCTTCTCCTCGTCGCAGTCGATCGTCCAGCTGTTCTACGAGAAGGCTTTCGTCGAGTCCGACAAGGGCACGGCCACCGCGCTGGCCTTCCTGCTGATGCTGCTGATCGCGGCGCTCACGTTCGTCCAGTTCCGGCTGCAGCGCAGGTGGGTGACCTATGTCTGATCGCCGACTCGGCTCCGTCCTCACCCACGCCGCGCTGGTGATCGGCGCGATCACGATGATCGGCCCGTTCGTCTGGCAGCTGCTCACCGCGTTCAAGTCGTTGCCGGAGACCACCACGGTGCCGCCGCCGATCCTGCCGCGGGAGTGGCAGTGGTCGAACTTCGCCGAGGTGTTCGAGCTGCTGCCGTTCGGGCAGCAGCTGCTGAACTCGCTGATCGTGGCGGCGGCCGTGACGCTGGGCCAGCTCGCGTTCTGCTCGCTGGGCGCCTACGCGTTCGCCCGCCTGGAGTTCCGCGGACGGGAGCTGATCTTCGCGCTGTTCCTGTCGGTGCTGATGGTGCCCAAACAGCTGCTGATCCTGCCGCAGTACCAGATCATGTCCGACCTCGGACTGCTCAACACCCTGCCTGCGCTCGTCCTGCCGGGGCTCTTCTCCGCCTTCGGCACCTTCCTGCTGCGCCAGTTCTTCGCGACGATCCCGAAGGACTTCGAGGAGGCCGCGCTGTTGGACGGCGCGGGCCGCCTGCGCATCTTCTTCTCGATCATGCTCCCGCTCGTGAAGCCGGCGCTCGCGGCGCTCGCGGTGATCACCGTGATGCACTCGTGGAACGACCTGCTGTGGCCCCTGGTGGTCAACACCGCCCCGTCGTCGATGCCGATCAGCGCGGGGCTCACCAGCCTGCAGGGCCAGGAGTGGACCGACTACCCCGTCCTCATGGCCGGGGCCCTCATGGCCTCGATCCCGATGCTGCTCGCCTACCTGGCGTTGCAGCGGCAGTTCGTGCAGGGCATCGCCCTGTCGGGCACGAAAGGATGATCCCCATCAAGACCACCTTGCGCGTCGGCGTGGTCGGCGCGGGCGGAATCGCGAACGCCCACCTCCCGGCCTGGCTCCACCTCGGCGCGGACGTCCGCGTGCACTCGCTGCACGGCGCCCCGGAGCTGGTCGAGCGGCACGGCGGCGGGCAGGTCGCCTGCAGCCTCGACGAGCTGCTCGCGGGCGTCGACGTCGTCGACGTGTGCACGCCCACCTTCGCCCACCCCGAGATCGTGCTCGCCGCCGCGGCGGCGGGCCGCCACGTGGTGTGCGAGAAGCCGCTCGCGCTCGACCCGGACACGGCGGAGTCGATGGTGGCGGCGTGCGCGGCAGCCGGGGTGCAGCTCTACCCGGGCCACGTCGTGCGCTTCTTCCCCGAGTACGCGGCGATGCAGCGCGCGGTGGCCGACGGCGCGATCGGCACGCCCGCGGTGCTGACGTTCCACCGTTGCGGCTCGCGCCCCCTGCGCGGCTGGTTCGCCGACCCCGCGCTCTCCGGCGGGATCATCATGGACCAGATGATCCACGACCTCGACTTCGCGCGGTGGCTCGGCGGCGAGGTCGACTCCGTGCACGCCCGGCTGTCCGACAGCGCGCCCGGCACCGCCACCGGCGTCGTGTCGGCGCACGTGACGGCGCGCCACCGCAACGGCGTGATCAGCAACGTCACCGGCACGTGGGCCCGCCCGGGCACCCGGTTCCGCTACGGGTTCCGCGTGGCGGGCACCGACGGCCTGCTCGCGTACGACTCGGCCGACGACCCGTCGCTGCGCACCGACACCGGAGCCCCGGACGCGGGCGGCGAACGGCTGCTGCCCGACGTCTCGCTGGTGGAGAGCCCGTTCATCGCCGAGCTCGGGGAGTTCGCGGCCGCGTTCGCGGGCGGCCCACCCCCACGGGTCGACGCCGCCGACGGCGTCGCGGCGGTGCGGCTCGCGGCCGCCGCCAACGCCTCGCTCGCGAGCGGCCGCCCCGAGGCCGTCGAGCTCGCTGGGGTGCCGGCGTGACGCGGCAGCGGATCGGCGTGATGTCGATGGCCCACCTGCACGCGCTGGGCTACATCGGGCTCCTGAACGAACGCGCGGACGTCGAGCTCGTCGTGACCGACCCGGACGCCGGGGAGCGCCCGCCGGGCGAGAGCGGCGGGCGGGAGCTCGCCGAGCGCCTCGGCGTGCGCCACTACGTCGACAGCTACGAGGAGCTGCTCGACCGGAGCCCGGACGGGGTGGTGATCTGCTCGGAGAACTCGCGGCACCGCGCCCTCACCGAGCTCGCCGCGGCGGCCGGGGCGCACGTGCTGTGCGAGAAACCGATGGCCACGACCGTCGCCGACGGCGAGGCGATGGTCGCGGCCTGCGCCGCCGCGGGCGTCCACCTGATGGTGGCCTACCCGGTGCGCTTCTCCCGGCAGTTCCGGGCGCTGCGGGCCGCTGCGGCGAACCTCGGCCGGGTGGTGGCCGTGACGGGCACGAACAACGGGAAGATGCCCTCGGCCCGCGCCTGGTTCGCCGACCCGGTGCTCGCGGGCGGCGGCGCGGTGATGGACCACACCGTGCACCTGGCCGACCTGCTCGACGTGCTCCTCGACGGCGCGGAGGCCGAGTCCGTGCACGCCGTGGCCAACCGGATCGTCCACGAGACCGCGGCCGTGGAGACCGGCGGGCTCGTCTCGCTGCGCTACCCCGGCGGTGTGGTGGCCACGTTCGACTGCAGCTGGTCGGTGCCCGAGAGCTACCCGACGTGGGGCGGGCTCACGATGCGGCTCACCGGCGACGGCGGCATCGCCGACATGGACGCCTTCGGCCAGGCCGTCCACGGGTTCCGCGAGTCCACGCGTGCGCCGCTGCGCGTCGAGTACGGCACCGGCGGCGACGCGGCGATGCTCGAGGAGTTCCTCTCCGCGATCCGCGACGGGCGCCTCCCGCAGCCCGACGGCGAGTCGGGCCTGCGGTCGCTACGGGTGGTGGAGCGTGCCTACGAGTCGGTGCGCACCGGGGAGCCCGCGTAGTGATCGGCGTGGGTGTGGTGGGCGCAGGCTTCCGCAGCGGGCTCGCCGCGGCCGCCGAGGTGCCCGGGACGTCGCGGGTGGTGGCCGTGGCCGACGTCGACGAGGACGCCGCGCGGCGGGCGGTGCGCGAGCGCCACCCCGGCGCGTCCGTCCACACCGACCACCGGGGGCTGCTGGAGCGCACCGACGTCGACGCGGTCCTGCTGATCACGCCCGACCACACCCACGCCGACCTCGCCTGCGCCGCGCTGGAGGCGGGCAAGGCGGTGTTCGTGGAGAAGCCGCTCGCGATCACCGTGGAGGACTGCGACCGGGTGCTGCGCACCGCGCACCGCACCGGCAGCAGGCTCTACGTCGGGCACAACATGCGGCACATGCCGGTGGTCCGCGCGATGCGCGAGATCATCGAGCGGGGCGACATCGGGGCGGTGCAGTCGGTGTGGGTGCGCCACTTCGTCGGCAACGGCGGCGACTTCTACTTCAAGGACTGGCACGCCGAGCGCCGCTGCACCACGTCGCTGCTGCTGCAGAAGGCGGCGCACGACATCGATGTCGTGCACTGGCTCGCGGGCGCCTACACCGAGCGGGTCAGCGCGTTCGGCGCGCTGCGCGTCTACGGCGACGGGCACCGCCGCGAGCCGGGCACCGCGAAGTCCGACGACTGGCTCGCTCCGGACCGGCACTGGCCCCCGCGCGCCCAGCGCGACCTCAACCCGGTGATCGACGTCGAGGACCTGTCGCTGGTGAACCTGCAGCTCGGCGGTGGCGTGCTCGCCGCGTACCAGCAGTGCCACTTCACCCCGGACTACTGGCGCAACTACACCGTGATCGGCGACGCGGGGCGGCTGGAGAACTTCGGCGACGGCTCCGGCGCCGTGGTGCGGGTGTGGAACAGCCGCCGCGCCGGCTACGCCCCCGACGCCGACGCCGAGCACCGGATGCCCGACACCGCAGCCGTGCACGCGGGCGCCGACGACCCCCTCCTGGCGGAGTTCCTGCGCTTCGCCCGCGACGGCGGGCCCACCGACACCTCCCCCGTGGCCGCGCGGATGAGCGTGGCGACGGGGGTGCGGGCGACGGAGTCGCTACGCGCGGGTGGCGAGCCGCGCGACGTCCCGCCGCTGGACCCGCAGGTGGTGGCGTACTTCGAGCGGGGACAGGCCTGAGCCGGGCTCCTCGCCGGGTGCCGCGACCTCGAGCAGCGACCGGGCTGAGTGAGCGAGTCGAGGGCACAGCGCTGCCGCTGAACGAGCGGCACCTTCGTCCGATAGGTGCGTACGAGTGTGCCGTTCGTACACGGAAGGGCGGGGTGGTCCACGCGAGGCGTACGTGGGGACAGCTGGTGCAGTGGTGTGGTGCTTCTCGCGGTCCGGGAGATGTTGACCAAGGGCAGATGGTCGCTCCTGGAGATCATTCAGCGACCTTCTGCCCTTGATCGCGGAGATGGCCGTGATCGTGCCCTTTACGCGTGGGGGCGGCGCCGCTCAGGGGTGCGGGTTGCGGGGCCGGGGCTGGCAGCGCGGGCAGGTGTAGGAGCTGCGGTTCATGAACGGGTCACGCCGGATCGGGGTGCCGCAGCGCGGACACGGGCGGTCGGCCCGGCCGTAGACGGCGAGCGAGCGGTCGAAGTAGCCCGACGCCCCGTTGACGTTGACGTACAGGGCGTCGAACGAGGTGCCGCCCGCGGCCAGCGCCTCACCCATGACGGCGGTCGCGGCGCCGAGCACCGCCCGCCCCTGCGCCCGGGTGAGCGTCTCGGTGGGCCGGGAGCCGTGCAGCCGGGCCCGCCAGAGCGCCTCGTCGGCGTAGATGTTGCCGATGCCCGACACCACGGTCTGGTCGAGAAGCGCGCGTTTGAGCCCGGTGCGCCTGCGGCGCAGGCCCGCCACGGCGGCGTCGAGGTCGAACGCCGGGTCCATCGGGTCGCGGGCGATGTGGGCCACCGGCGCCGGGAGCAGGCCGCCGCCCACCGCGGGCACCAGCGGGTGGACCGACAGCCCGCCGAACGTCCGCTGGTCGACGAACCGCAGCTCCGGACCGCCGTCGGCGAACCGCAGGCGGACGCGCAGGTGCGTCTCGTCGGGGCGGTCGGCGTCGGCCACGAGCATCTGCCCGCTCATCCCGAGGTGCGCGAGCACGGCGTCGTCACCCTCGTCGGCGTGGTCGAGCTCGAGCCACAGGTACTTCCCGCGGCGGCACGCACCGGCGACCGTGCGGCCGGTCAGGCGCGCGGCGAAGTCGGCGGCACCCGCGGTGTGGCGCCGGACCGCACGCGGGTGCGCGACGGCGACCTCGGCGATCGTGCGGCCCAGGACGTGGTCGGCGAGGCCGCGGCGCACGACCTCCACCTCGGGGAGCTCGGGCACCTACTGCTTCTGCTGCTCCGGGCCCGCGGCCGCCTCGGCCGTGAGCGTGCGCCACGCGAGCTCGGCCGCCTTCTGCTCGGCCTCCTTCTTGGTGCGCCCGACACCCGAGCCGAGGTCGCGGCCACCGACCACCGCCGTGGCGGTGAACTCCTTCAGGTGGTCCGGGCCGTCCTCGGCGATCCGGTACTCGGGCACGCCGAGGTCGGCCGACGCCGTGAGCTCCTGCAGGCTGGTCTTCCAGTCGAGGCCGGCACCCAGCAGCGGGGCACCCTCGAGCAGCGCGTCAAAGAGCCGGTGCACCAGCTCACGCGCGGTGTCGAGACCGTGCTCGAGGTAGACCGCGCCGATCAGCGCCTCGGTGGCGTCGGCGAGGATGCTCGCCTTCTCCCGGCCGCCCGTGAGCTCCTCGCCGCGGCCCAGGTACAGGTGGGCACCCAGCCCGGTGTCACCGAGCGTGCTCGCCACACCGGCGAGCGCGTGCATGTTGACCACGCTCGCGCGCAGCTTGGCGAGCTGGCCCTCGGGCAGCTCCGGGTGGTCGCGGTAGAGCCGCTCGGTGACGATGATCGAGAGCACCGAGTCGCCGAGGAACTCGAGCCGCTCGTTGGTGGGCAGCCCGCCGTTCTCGTACGCGTACGAGCGGTGGGTGAGCGCCAGGGTGAGCAGATCCTCGGAGATCTTCACGCCCAGCGACGCGAGTAGGGGCCCGCGATCCTCCGCGGGCCCCAGAGGGGCGCGATCCGCCATCCGCCCGTCGTCAGGCCGGAGTGACGACCGGACGGCCGTCGTAGGTGCCACAGGTGGGGCAGGCGACGTGCGGCGGCTTGGTGGCCCGGCAGGCACGGTTGGAGCAGGCGACGAGCGTGGGGGCGGCGGCCTTCCACTGCGCCCGGCGCGAGCGCGTGTTCGACCGCGACATCCGGCGCTTCGGAACAGCCACGTGAGTTCTCCTAGCAGTGAGGCGGGGTCAGTCGGCGGACAGGCGCCCCTTGAGGGCGGCCCACCGAGGATCCAGTGTCTCATGCCCGTGGTCGGGCGCGAGGTCGGCCCACTTCTCCCCGCAGTCGGGGCACAGACCTGGGCAGTCGGCGCGGCAGAGCGGGGCCAGCGGGAGGGCGAGCACCACGGCGTCGCGCACGATCTGCTCGACGTCGATCAGCTCGTCGACCACCCGCGGCACCTCGTCGGCGTCGGTGGTCTCGTCGGTGACGCTGTCGGGGTAGGCGAACAGTTCGGACAGGGCGACGTCGACCTCGTCGGCGAGCACGTCCAGGCACCGCGCGCACTCCCCGGACAGCGGCGCGCGCACGGTGCCGGAGACGTACACGCCCTCGGTGACGGACTCCAGCCGCACGTCGAGGTCGATCTCCTGGCCCTCCGGCACGGCGATCGTCTCCAGCCCGAGGCGCGCGGTGCCGGTGGGAGCGGCGATCTGCCTGCTGTAGGAGCGCATGTTGCCCGGGCGGCGCCCCAGCTCCCGCGTGGCGAACACCCACGGGCTGGCCGGGTCGGGGTGGACGGGGCGGGGGTGGTGCGTGGTCACGGGTCCAGGGTATGCCCCCAGCGCGAGTCCCCTCGCCGGCACGGCGCTCAGAGCTCGCCGAAGGGAGCCGCGTAGCGGAACGTGCCGCGCAGCCGCTCGTGGTAGGCGGTGAGCGGGCGGGCCTGGAAGTGCGGCGCCCACTCGGCCACCTCGGGATGGATGTCCAGCTCGGCGGCGGGCCGGAAGCCGAACCGCGGGTAGTAGTCCGGGTGCCCGAGCAGCACGACCACGCCCTCGTCGAGCGCGTCGGCGGCGCCGAGCACCGCGTGCACGAGCGCGCTGCCCACCCCGCGGCCCTCGAGGCGCTCCCGCACACCGAGCGGGCCGAGGCCGAGCGCGGGCAGCGCGTCGGGACCCAGCGTCGCGCGCGTGACGCACACGTGGCCCACCACCTCCCCGTCGACCTCGGCCACGAGCGACAGCGGCGGCAGCCACGCCTCGTCGGCGCGCAGCGCGTCGACGAGGCCCGGCTCCACCGGGGTGGCCCCGGGGTACATCGGGGCGAACGCGTCGGCGTGGACGGCGGCGACGGCGCGCGCGTCGCCCGGGAGTTCACGACGGACCAGCACCGGCACAAGATCCCGGCCGGCCGGCCGGGGCGCAATCGATTAGCTCACCCGATGTGGCGCAGCTGCGGCCAGAGCTGCGCCCACGACACCCGCCGGTCGCGCACCAGCCAGACCGGCTCGCCCTGCTCCTCGTTGTCGAGCCCGACCCCGTTGTCGATGCGCGCGGCGAGCTCCACCGAGCCGAACCAGCGCCGCAGCTGCGCCTCCTCCAGCCCCACCACGACGAGCGTGCCCGCCTCCTCGGGCGGCGGCCCCCACCCCCAGTACGCGTTGTGGCCGCTGTGGGCCGGGGCGAGCGCGGGCAGGAACCGGTCGACCGCGCCCGCCTCCCCGTAGTTGCCGGTGAGCACGGCCACCCGCTCCCCCGCCGGCACCGTGGCGTGCACGGCGGCGATCGTGGCGGCGAACTGCGGCCACCCGACCGTCTCCCCCACGTCGTAGCTGATGTCCGGGATCGGGGTGTCCGCGAGCTCCTCCACGGGCACGAGCGGCAGCATGAGCAGCGCCGACATCGCGGCGCTCACCGCGAGCGCGAGCCCGAGCAGGGTGCCGCGCAGCCGGACGGCGCCCCGGCGGGCCCACCCGACGACGGCGGGCGCGCCCGCGGCCAGCAGCACCGGGAAGAAGCCCGCGAGGTAGTAGGGCTTCCCGCCCGTCACCAGGAACAGCACCGCCACCACGACGTAGGCCACGGCGAACGCGCGCCACGTACGCAGTGCCGGGTCGCGGGCCAGCCGCCACCACCCGAGCGCCCACACCGGCACGAGCAGCGGGCTCACCAGCACGAGCTGGAACGGCAGGAACACGTACCAGGGCTCGCTGCTGCCGGAGCTGCCGCCCGCGATCGCGGCGGACAGCGCGACCACGGGGAACCCGTTCGCCGCCTGCCAGGCCAGGTTGGGCGCCCAGATCACCAGGGCGACGGCCGCACCCCGCCACGGCCACCGGCTCGCGAGCGCGGCCCGCGGCCCGGCCACCAGCACCCCGGCCGGCACGCCTGCGAGCAGCACCAGAGGCAGGGTCTTGTTCTGCAGGGCCAGCCCGGCCACGACGCCCGTGGCGAGCCAGACCGGGCCGCCGTCGCGCAACGCGCGCACCAGGAGCCAGGACAGCGCGGTCCAAGCGAGCAGGTCGAGCCCGGTGGTCGACAGGGTGTGCCCGACGGCCAGGAGCACCGCCGAGACGGCCATGCTCGCCGCCGCCAGCAGCTGCGCGCCGCGGTCCCCGCCCAGCTCCCGGGCGATCAGCCCGGTGAGCAGCACGACCAGCGCCGCCGCGAGCACCGACGGCAGCCGCAGCCCCGTGAGCGAACCCGGCAGCAGCACGTCCATCGCGCGGGCGAGCAACGGCGTGAGCGGCGGCTGGTCGACGTAGCCGAACGCCAGCTCCCGCCCGGCCCGCAGGAAGTACAGCTCGTCGCGGTGATGGCCGTAGCCGCCCGCCGTCGCGAGCAGCAGCGCGGCGACGCCGGCCGCGAGCGCGGCGAGACCGCCCCACGCCGGTGCACGGAGGGGGGCGATCACGCCGTGACGCTAGCGCCTTCCGCTCAGCCCCCGCCCCCGGCCGACGGGGCCGGGGTGGTGGCCTGCGGGAGCAGGAGCTCCTGACCCTCGCGCAGGCCCGAGAGCACCTGCGTGTACTCGTCGCCCGCCGCACCGGGCTCGAACGGCGTGGGCACCGGCTGGCCGTCCGGACCGCGGACGTCCACCAGCGTGCTCGCGCCCTCGCGCCGCACCGCCGCCGACGGCACGCGCAGGACGTTGTCCACGGACTCGGTGATGACGTCGGCCAGCGCGGTCTGGCCGTCACGCAGCCGGGCGTCGCCCTCGCGCAGCACGATCGTGGCGTTGTACTCCACGATCCCCGACGACGGCGTGCCGGTGGGGGCGAGCGCCAGCACCGTGGCCTGCGCCCGCAGGTCCGGGATGGCGTCGACCGTGACCTCCACCTGCTGGTTCACCGCCACGCGCGCCGCGTCCGACTCCTCGAACGGCACCACCAGCTGGAACGAGTCGACGTTGTTCAGCACCATGAGCGGGCCGCCCGTCCCGCCGCCCCCGCCGTCACCGCTCGCGGAGATGTCGTTGCTCTCGGGGAGCGTGGCGGTGCTGCCCGGCGCCACCGGGGTGGTGCCGGTGGCCTCGCCCACGAACTCGCCGACCCGCCCGTTGATCTCCGAGACCACACCGGCGACAGGCGCGTAGAGCACGGTGTTGTCCACGTCCTGCTGCGCCACCCGCACCGCCGCCTGCGCGTTGCGCAGCTGCGCCCGGCGCACCTCGATGTCGGCGGGTCGGTCATTGCGCGCCGCCCCGCTGTCGTTCTCGGCGGAGATGACGATCTGCTCCTCGCGCTCGACCGCCACCCGCCCGGCCGCCTCGTCGACGTCCTCCTGGTGCTTCGCGGCGTCCAGCGCGGCCTCCGACTCGAGCACCGTGCGCTTGGCCGTGTCGACGGCGTCGCGGGCCACCCGGACCTGCTCCTCGCAGGTCTGCGTCTGGGTGTAGGCGATGCCCCTGAAGAGGAACGACGCGTTCCCGGTGTCGTCGTCGTCCTCGTCGTCATCCGGCTCCGGCGTCCGGCTGGGAGCGGATCGCGAGTTGCTGGGCGCCGGAGTTTCGGTCGCCGGCGCGCTCTCGGCTATGGAGGGGCCGCTGTCGTCGCAGTCGTCCTCCAGCCGCTTGAGGTTGTCCCACGCCCGGGAGAGGACCTTCTTGTCGAAGTCGAGCCGGTCGCGCGCCCGCTTGGTGGCGGCGCGGTTGAGGTCGTTGGTCTCGTCGACCTGCTTCTTGACCGCGTCGAGGATCTCCCGCGCCTGGTCGAGGGTGCGGCCGGTGGCGTGCACCGAGTTGTTGCCGGTGGCGCGGTCCAGCTCGGCCTGCGCCTCGGCGAGGTTCGCCTGCTCCTGCGAGAGCGTCTGCTGCAGCGCGAAGTCGTCGACGCGGGCGAGCTCCTGCCCCGGCACCACCCGGTCGCCGACGTTGACCAGCACCTCCGTGAGCTGCCCGCGCCGCGGGAAGCCCAGGGTCTGCTCGGAGATGGCGACGAGCGTCCCGGTGGCCGACACGGTGGTCTGCACGCTGCCGCGGTCGACGCGCAGCGTCGGCGGGGGCGGCGGCTCGCCGGTGCAGGCCGTGAGGGCCAGCACCGCGACCGCACCGATGGCGCACGCCGGCCAGGCGCGGCGGCCGGTCGTTCGGGACATGGAAGCTCCTGCCTTGATCGCTTCGGGTCGGACTCTCGCGCGGGTCATTGGTATCGGAGGGCCTCGATCGGGCGCAGCCGAGATGCGCGGTGGGCGGGGTAACCCCCCGCGATCAGCCCGATGAGGAGGCTGATCGTGAACGAGAAGATGATGGATCCGGGGTCGACCTCCGGTGCCGGGAAGTCGGGGATGAGCTGCGGCAGGATCGCAGCACCGGCGAGCGAGATCCCGACGCCCACCCCGATGCCGATCAACCCGCCCACGCCCGCGAGGAACACCGACTCGAGCAGGAACTGCCCGAGGATCACCCGCGGCCGCGCCCCGATCGCCTTGCGGATGCCGATCTCGCGCGTCCGCTCCGTGACGGTGACGAGCATGATGTTGGCGACGCCGACGCTCCCGACGAGCAGGGAGATCGCAGCCACCCCCGCGGTGAAGATCGTGAGGATCGACAGCTGCGTGTTGACCTGGGAGACGATCTCCTGCAGCGCCTGGACGTCGAAGTCGCGCTTGGCCGTGTCCCGGATGTTGTGCCGCTCGGAGAGGATCTCCGTGACCTGCTCCGTGGCCGCCGACACCACCTCGGAGGAACGCGCCCGCACGATGATCGTGTCCAGCTCGTCGTCGCCGCCGGTCAGGTAGCTGCGGGCCGCGCCGATCGGCATGATCGCCACGTCGTCCTGCTGGCCGGTGGCCTCCACCACGCCGATCACCCGGAAGATCGCACTGCCGATCCGGATCTCCTGGCCCAGCGCGGCCGAGGCGTTCCCCTGGAACAGTTCCTGCACCGGGTTGGGGCCCAACACCACGACCTTGGCGTTGGTGCGCTCCTCCTGCGCGTCGAAGCCCCGCCCCGCTTCGAGGTCGCGGTCGTTGATCTCCAGGTAGTCGGCCGTGGTGCCGGTGACCGACGTGCGGTACTGCCCCCCACCGGGCAGCTGCAGCAGGGCGGCCCCCGCCACCACCGGGGTGGCCGACAGGACGTCGGGCGCGTCCCGCGGGTCGAGCAACGCCTTCATGTCGTTCTCGGTGAGGTCGCGCGCCTGCCCCCCGCCGGGCACACCGCCCTGCACCGGCGTGATGGTGATCTGGGTGTTCAACGAGCTGAACGCCTCGTTGAACCCGGTCTGGATCCCGTTGCCCAGCGCGGTGAGCAGGATGACCGCCGAGACGCCGATGATGATGCCCAGCATCGTGAGCACGGAGCGCAGCTTGTTGGCGCGCAGCCCCCGCAGCGCGATGCGGGTGATCTCCCAGATCATGCGACCAGTTGCTTCTGCCGTACGTCGCGCACGATCTGGCCGTCACGCAGCTCGATCACGCGCTTGGCGAACTCGGCGACCTCCGGCTCGTGCGTGATCAGCACGACGGTGCGGCCCGCCTCGTTCAGCTCGACCAGCAGCTGCATGACCTCCACAGTGGACGTGGTGTCCAGGTTCCCGGTGGGCTCGTCGGCCAGGATGATCGCCGGGTTGGTGACCAGCGCCCGCGCCACCGCCACGCGCTGCTGCTGCCCACCCGACAGCTCGTTGGGCATGTGGCCCGCCCGCTCACCCAGCCCCACCCGCTCCAGCGCGGCCAGCGCGCGCTCCCGGCGGCGGTGCTTGTCGCCCGCGTAGATGAGCGGCAGCTCGACGTTGCGCACCGCGGACGTGCGCGAGATGAGGTTGAACGACTGGAACACGAACCCGATCCGCGTGTTGCGGATCTCCGCGAGCTTGTTGTCGCGCAGCTTGCTGACGTCGATCCCGTCCAGGAGGTACTGCCCGCTGCTCGGCACGTCCAGGCAGCCGAGGATGTTCATCATCGTGCTCTTGCCCGAGCCGGACGGGCCCATGATCGCGACGAGGTCCCCCTCCTCGATCAGCAGATCCACGGGACCGAGCGCGCGAACCTGGACCTCGCCGTTGCCGTAGACCTTCGAGACGCCGTTCAGCTCGATCATGTTCCCCCCTGCAGGCGTAGCCGTCCCCCCGACCACCCCGATCGTCCCAACGAGCGACCGGTGATGGGGGTACGCCGTACTCATAATCTGCCACGAGTGACCGGAGCCACGTCACGCGGGTCCGGGCGCGGCAGCGGGGGGACGTGCCGCGCCCTGGCTCAGCCCGCCGCGACGGGGCGGCGGGCCCGGTGGGCGGAGTAGAGCCCGAGCGCGGCCAGCACGAGCGCGAGCGGCGGGAACCAGAACACCGCGGCGACGGCCAGCACGAGGTTGACCACGGCGATCCGGATCCAGTTGCGGCGGGCCGGGTCGGCGGCCGGGTCGGCGCCCGCCTCGGCGCCGCCCCGGGCCCGGGGCGGCCCGCTCGCGCGCAGGGCGAACCCGAGCTGCAGCAGGGCGAGCGCGGCGAACACCGCCGCCCAGCCCGGCGAGCCGTCGGCGAACCGCCACACCGACAGCACCGCGAGGCAGGCGGCGGAGAGGGCGGAGCCGGCCGGTGGTGCCCCGGAGCCGGAGGCCAGGAATGTGGCTTTCCGGGCCGCTCCGGCCCTGAATGTGGCTTTCCTGAACTCCCCCGGTGCCATCAGACGAACAGTTGCCACGTCGACACCAGCCCCAGCACGGTCAGCAGGATCCCCGACAGCAGCACCCACCAGCGGCCCGCCGTCGTGAGGCGGTAGGCCGGGGGCAGGACCTTCCGCTCGGTCCACAGGATCGCGAGGCAGAACAGGCCCGCGGTGAGCAGGCCGCCGAGCACCGAGGCGGGCGTCACGATCACCACGAGCTCGCCGACCGTGAACACCAGCAGGAGGCTCGTGACCAGGATGTAGCCGTACATCCAGGGGCGCAGGACGCGGGGGCCCGAGCGGCGCAGCCGCGCGAACACCGGGGAGAGGGTCTCGTAGGCGGTGTAGGTGTAGAGCTCCCAGAACGCGTAGAGAGAGCCGAAGAACGCGAAGAAGACCGCGACGTAGTAGAGGTACTGCAGCGTCGGGTGGATGGCGGTGAGGAACCCGGCCTGGTAGGTGAGGGTGTCGTTGCCCTCGGGGATCTGCTGCTGCTCGGCGAGCAGCGACGCGCCGTTGATCATGAACATGGACGCGAAGACGACGATCGCGGCGAACGAGAGCACGGTGTCGCCCAGCGGTGCCCGGCTCCAGGCCCGGCCGCGGGCCACCTGCTCGGGGTCCTCGGACAGCGGCAGCCGGGCGCCGCGGGGCAGGGCGGCGAGCCGCTCGGCGAGGCCGGCCTGGTCGGCGCGCCCGAGCATGCCCCACCGCTTCTCACGCAGCATGCCCGCGTAGCCGATGTAGTCGTAGGTGCCGCCACCGACGGCGCCCAGGTAGACGGCGAGCTCGAGCCACTCGGAGCGCTCGGCGATGTCGGGGTGGGAGGCCGCGACCCAGTCGTTGTACTCGGGAACCGTCGGCAGGAGCCCGGCCAGGGCGGCGAGCCAGTCGGGCTGCAGCACCACCACGCTCACCGCGATGGCGAGCAGCATGAACCCGACGATCACGGTCTGGGCGCGCTCCAGGCGCTCGTAGCCGCCGAACCAGGACAGCAGCCCGGACAGCACGATGAGGCCCGCGGCCCACAGCCCACCGGTGCCGATCGCGGTGAGCGAGGCCATGAGGTCGCCGAGCCCGACGCCGAGCCCGCCCACCCACGACGGGATCGCCGCGATCGACACCACGCCCATGAGCAGCGTGAACCACCCGCGCGGGCCGCGGAACAGGGTTGCCCAGCGGGCCATCGGGTGCTCGCCCGTGACCACCGTGTAGCGGTTGAACGAGTACGCGAGCGCCGCCTTGGCCGCGGCCGAGACGAGGAACGCCCACAGCAGCGCGTACCCGAACAGGGCCCCGCCGCGGGCGGCGAACACCATCTCGCCGCTGCCGATGTTGGCCGAGGCGACGATCGCGCCCGGCCCCAGCACGGACAGCGCCGTGACGAAGGTGAGCCTGCGCCGCAGCGCCTGTGGTGGCTCGGGGTAGGTGAGGAACTCGGTCGTCCCGGTGGGGTTCGCCACGTCCGCTCCTTTGCGGTTCGGTGCGGGATCGAGAGGTCGGCTAGGTCTCCTGCGCGCGCACCCGCTCCAGCCAGGCCAGCGACTCGGGGGAGCCGCCGGGGAAGGCCTCGTCGGCGTCGAGCAGGAAGGTGCGGTCGCCGTGGTGGGCGAGCTCGTGGTGGACGGCGGCGGGGTCGCCGGCCTCCACGAGTTCGAGGATGCGCTGGTGGCGGCGGGCGTCGCCGAGGAGCGACTCGTGGCTGCGGCGGGCGCGCCGGTTCATGGCCATGCACAGGTGCAGCTGCAACGCCAGCGCGCGGTAGGCCTCCTCGAGCCTGCGGTGCCCGGCCAGCCCGACCACCGCCACGTGGAAGGCGAACCCGCGCTCGGTGACGGCGGCCGCATCGTCAGCGGCGGCGGCCCGTTCGAGCTCGGCGTACGCGGCCCGGCAGCGCTCGATCCGCTCGGGCGCCCGGCAGGGCACGCCGAGGTCGACGGCGAGGCGTTCGAGGTCGTGGCGCAGCGTGTAGATCTCGTAGACGTCGTGCAGCGTCAGCGGTGTGACCACCACCCCGCGGCGGGGTGAGCGCACCACGAGGCCCTCCTGCTCGAGCACCCGCAGTGCCTCGCGCAGCGGCGGCTTGCTCACGCCGAGCCGGCCCGCCACCTGGTTCTCCACCACGCGGTCGCCGGGGCGCAGCTCGCCGGCGAGGATCATCTTCCGCAGCGCGGACGCGGCGAGCTGCGTGATGCTCGGGGGCGCCGCGATGCGGCTGTCGGGCAGTTCGGACACCGCCGTGCGCACCTCCTCGTGCCGACCCGGGAACCGACGACTTCTCGCGTGACCCTTGTCTCGCGCCTACGAACTTCTGTAGACAGTAGTTCAGCTTGTCGATGCCGCCAAGACGCCGGAGGTGCGTGTGCTGGGTTCCGAGGACTCGACCGGGGCGGCCCCGCTGGCCGGCATCACCGTGCTGGAGGTCGGCGCGTTCATGGCGGCGCCGTTCGCCACGATGCAGCTCGCCGACCTGGGCGCCACCGTCCTCAAGATCGAGGTTCCCGGAGCCGGTGACCCGGTCCGCACCACCGGCCCGTTCCTCGAGGGGCACAGCTCTCCGTTCGCGCGCCTCAACCGCAACAAGCGCTCGGTGGCCCTCGACCTGAAGTCCGAGGGCGGCCGGGAGGCGCTGCGCCGGCTGGCCGCCGAGGCCGACGTGCTGGTGGAGAACCTGCGGCCCGGGGCGATGCGCAAGCTCGGGCTCGACCACGAGAGCCTGCGCGCGACGGCGCCGCGGCTGGTGTACGCCTCGGCATCGGGCTGGGGCCAGGACGGGCCCCTCGCGCACCTGCCGGGGCTGGACATCATGGCGCAGGCCCGCGGCGGGCTGATGAGCATCACCGGCACCCCCGACGGCGAGCCGACGAAGATCGGCGTGCCGATGTGCGACCTGGTGTGCGCGCTCTACGTGGCGCTCGCGGTCACCGCGGCGCTGCGGGAGCGCGACCGCACCGGGCAGGGCCAGTACATCGACGTCTCGCTGCTCGAGGCCGGGGTCTCGTTCGCGGTGTGGGAGGCGGGCAAGTACTTCGCCACCGGTGAGGTCGGCCGCCCGCTGGGGTCGGCGCACCAGACGAGCGCCCCCTACCAGGCGGTCCGCACCGCCGACGGCCACGTCACCCTCGGCGCCGTCACGCCCAAGACCTGGTCCGGCCTGTGCGACGTGCTCGGTCTCCGCGCGCTCCATGCCGACGAGCGCTACGCCGACGCGTCGCGGCGCCACGCGCACCGGGAGGCCTTGATCGCCGAGATCGAGGACGTCACCCGCGGCTGGACCACCGCCGACCTCGTGCGGGCCCTCGACGAGGCCGGGGTGCCGTGCGCCCCGATCGCCGACTACGGACAGGTGTTCACCGACGAGCACCTCGAACAGCGCGGGTACTTCTGGGACGCCGCCCACCCCGTGCTCGGCCCGGTGCGCCAGCTGGGCTCACCGATGCGCTTCTCCCGCACCCCCGCGGTGCGCTCCGCCGCCGGGCCGCTGCTCGGCGAGGGCACGGCCGAGGCCCTGCGGGCCGTCGGCTACTCGGAGAGCGAGATCCGCGAGCTCGCCGCCCACGGCGCCGTCGGCCTGGCCGACGGGGACGCGGCCCGGCCCGATCCGTCCGACACCCGCGAGAGGGAGGACCCGGCATGAGGAACCGTGCTACATCGAGGACCGTCGTGGCGGCCGCTCTCGCCGGAGCGCTGGCGCTCGCGGGGTGCGGCGGCGGGGGCGGTGGCGGCGGCGAGCAGGGCTGGCGTCCCGACGGCGACGTCACGATGGTCGTGCCGTTCTCCGCGGGCGGCGGCAGCGACCGGGCCGGTCGCGCGCTCGCCGCGGCCATCGAGGCGGCCGACCCGGAGATCAGCGTGTCGGTCGAGAACCGGGAGGGCGGCTCGGGTGCGGTCGGCTACTCCTACTTCCTCGGCCGCGAGGGCGACGCGGAGACCCTGCTCGCCACCGAGACGGCACTGCTCGCGCTGCCCGCGGGCGGCCAGGTGGAGTTCACCTACGAGGACTTCACCCCGATCATGAAGATCGCGGAGGACTACACGCTGCTCGTCGTGCCCGCCGCCGCGCCGTACCAGACCTGCACCGACGTGGTCGACGCCGCGCGCGGGCAGCGGGTCGTGGCCGGTATCAGCGGCCAGGCCGGGCTGGACAACATCGTCCTGAGCCTCACCGAGAACGAGACGGGCGTGCAGTTCGACCGGGTGGCGTTCGAGTCCGGCGGTGAGCTCATCGCCGCGCTGCTGGGCGACCAGATCGACATCGCCTCGCTGAACCCCGGCGAGGTGATCGGTCAGCTCGACTCCGGCGACCTGCGCGCGGTCTGCGCCTTCTCCGAGAAGCGCTACGACTACGGCGCCCTGCAGGAGATCCCGACCGCGGGCGAGCAGGGCATCCCGGTGTCGTTCGCGCAGTTCCGCGGCGTGCTCGCGCCGGGCGGCATCGACGAGGAGCAGCAGAAGTTCTGGATCGACACGATGCAGCGCGCGCTCGAGACCGACGAGTACCGCCGCTACGTCGAGGAGAGCTACCTGCAGCCGGTGACCGCCGCCGGGCCCGAGTTCGTCGAGTACCTCGGCCGCAACAGGACGCTGCTGGAAGAGGCGCTGAAGCCGTGACCGGACCGGCGACCGGCGCACCGGAGGCCACGGGACCCGCCCCGCTGCCGACCGCGGGGCCGGGTGGGCAGGCGATCGCCTTCGGGGTGCTCGCGGCGCTCGGCGCGGCGGTGTTCGGCACCTCGTTCGGGTTCGGCATCCTCCTGGACGGGGGCCGGGTCGGTCCCGGCCTGCTCCCGATGGTGCTGGGCCTGCTGCTCCTGCTGCTCGCCGGTGTCCAGCTGCTGGTGCGGCTGCGGCGCCTGCGTGCGGGCGGGGAGGCGGCGCCCGCGGGCGGCGGCACGGACGTGTTCGGGCGCACCGACGCCCAGCGGGTGCGGCAGCTGTGGCAGGTGGTGATCGCCCTGCCGGTCACCGTGCTGCTGGTGCCGCTGCTCGGGTTCCTGCCCGCGTTCGGCCTGCTCGTGCTGTTCGTGTCCGCGGTCGTGGAGCGGCGCCCACCCCTGGTGGCGCTGCTCGTGGCCGCGATCGCGGTGGCGGCGGGCTACGGCGTGTTCGAGGAGTTCCTCGACGTCCCGCTGCCCACCGGCCTGCTCGGCGACCTCCTCGGGTGGTGACTGAGTGATGCTGGACAACCTGCTGCTCGGGTTCGAGACCGCGCTGTCTCTCGAGAACCTGGCGTGGTGCTTCGTCGGTGTGCTGCTGGGCACCGTCATCGGCGTGCTGCCCGGCCTGGGCTCCACCACCGGCGTGGCGATCCTGCTGCCGCTGACGCTCGGGCTGGAGCCCGTCACCGCGCTGATCATGCTCGCGGGCATCTACTACGGCGCCCAGTACGGCGGCACGATCACCTCGGTGCTGATCTCGACGCCCGGTGAGGCGGCCACGGTCGTCACCACGATCGACGGCTACCAGATGGCGCGGCGCGGACGCGCGGGTGCGGCGCTGTCGATCTCGGCGATCGGCTCCTTCGTGGCCGCGATCGTCTCGCTCGCCCTGCTGATGGCGCTCGCTCCCCCGTTCGCCGAGTTCGCGCTGCGGTTCGGCCCGCCGGAGATGCTCGCCGTGATGGTGCTCGGCCTGGCCACGATCGTCAGCTTCTCCGGCGAGGACCGCGTGCTCGGCGCCACCATGGCCGTGGTCGGGCTCGTGATCGCGATGGTGGGCGTCGACACCGGCAGCGGCGTGTCCCGCTACACGTTCGGCTCGGTCGACCTCCTGTCGGGCATCCCGTTCGTCGAGGTGATGATCGGGTTGTTCGCGGTGGGCGAGGTGCTGCACCAGATCCGGGAGGGCGCCGCCGCCCCGATCCGGGCGCGCTTCCGCGAGCTCATGATCAGCCGGGAGGACCTGAAGCGATCCGCCGGGCCCGTCCTTCGCGGCAGCGGCGTCGGCTTCCTGTTCGGCTGCCTGCCCGGCGCCGGGTCCACGCTGGCCTCGTTCATGGCCTACGGCGTCGAGAAGCGGGTGTCCAAGCACAAGGACGAGTTCGGCAAGGGGGCGATCGAGGGCGTTGCGGCGCCGGAGAGCGCCAACAACGCGGCCGCCCAGGCCAACTTCGTGCCCACGCTCACCCTCGGCGTGCCGGGTGGCGCCACCACCGCCGTGCTGCTCGGCGCGTTCACGATCTACGGCATCCAGCCCGGTCCGCTGCTGTTCGACCAGCAGCCCGAGCTGGTGTGGGGCCTGCTCGCGTCGTTCTTCATCGGCAACGTGATCCTGCTGGTGCTCAACCTGCCCCTCGCGCCGGTGTTCGCCCAGCTGCTGCGCGTGCCCTACGGCTACCTCTACCCGCTGATCCTGTTCACGAGCCTCCTGGGCGCCTACGCGATCTCCAACAACACGTTCAGCCTGTGGGTCGTGCTCGTCTTCGGGATCATCGGCTACGCGCTGAAGCGGCTCGGCTTCCCCACCGCACCACTCGTGCTGGGCCTGGTGCTCGGGCCCCTGTTCGAGAAGGCGCTCGTGCAGACCAGCGCGATCGGCGACGGCGACCTGCTCATCGTGTTCACCCGCCCGCTGTGCCTGGTGGTGCTGGTGCTCGCGGCGGTGCTGCTGGTGGGCCCGGCCGTCGTCGCGCGGATCCGGTCCGCGCGCCCGCCGGCCCGCGACCGGACGCCCGTCGGCTGACGCCACCGGGCGGCGTGCGAAGCTGGGCCCGGCACGTCCGGGCGACGCGACGTGATCCGGCGCACAGGGCACTGGGCGAGCCGCCACCGACCGTCCATCGTCGATCTCCCGGGAAGCGGCGACCAGGACGTGGCCGACGGGGGGAGGACCAGGATGGACGGGACCGGCGCGGGCACCGGGCAGGACACCGCCCCTGGCGAGGTCGCGGACGGGCCGGCGCGCCCGGTCGGCCGCGCCGACGCCACCGGGCCGCTCCCCGTCCAGGCACCGGCCGACCCCACGGGCCCGCTGCCCACCCCGCAGACCGAGTCGTGGTTCGCGCCCGCCGACGAGACCGCCGCCCAGCCGGTGGTCCCGGCTCCCCCACTTGCGGCAGCCGAGCAGACGGCCCCCCAGCCGGTGGCCGACCCCCAGGCCGCCGCGCCGTCCTGGTTCGCCACCGGGCCCCTCCCGGTGGTCCCCCCGTCGCCGGAGGAGGTGGCGGCGGCCGCCGCGGCGGCAGCACCCGCCGATCTCTTCACCCCCGCGGCGCCGCCGGCGCCGGCGCCGGGCGGACTGTTCGAACCCGCGACGCCGTCGCAGGTCCCCGGCCCGCCGCCGGCTCCCGCCGTGCCGCCTCCCACCCTCTTCGCGGCACCCACGCCCGAACCGGCCACCGGCCTGTTCGCCGCCGTGGCGCCCGCCGACGCACCCGCGCAACCCCCCGCGGACGCCACGGGGCCCATCCCGATGCCCGCCGCGGCGCCGCCGCAGGCCGCGCCCCCGCAGAGCGCGCCCCCGCCGGTCATGTCACCGCCGGCCCCGCCCCCGCCGGTCGTCTCACCGCCGGTCGTGTCACCGGCGGTCGATGCAGGGCACGCCCCGGCGCCCGAGGTGCCCGCGCCGCCTGCGCCGCCCGCCGCGCCGCTTCCGGCGTTCGCATCCGACCCGGCCCTCGCCGCAGACCTGGCACGCGACTCGCGGCCACGAACGCCGTCCACCGCGCCGGGCCACCCCACCGGCATCACCACCGTGAAGGCCGGCGCCCCGCGCACGCGGCGGGCCTGGCCGCTCACCGTCGGCGGGGTGCTCGTGGCGGTCGCCGCCGGGATCGCGCTGGTGTTCTCGGTGGCGCGCACCAACCCGGCCGACCTCGCCTCCACCGCCGCGGCCGACGCCGCGCGCTGGCCGGGCGTCCACTACCAGGGCACGGTCGGCGCGAACGACGGCGGTGAGATCCGGGTCGACCTCACCGTCTCCCCGGACGGGGCGGCGGGCACGCTGTCGCGCTACGGCGGGCAGGCCACCGCGGAGGTGATGGCCGACGCCGACGGGGCGCTCATCCGGGGCAACCGGGAGTGGTGGCTCTACCACCACCCGACCCGGGCCGACGACCTCGCGGGCGTCTGGGTGGCCGAGCCGGCCACCGAGACGGGGGAGATCGATCGCGCCCTGGGCATGACCGGGGAAGCGCTCGCCGCGTTCGTGCGCGGGGAGGAGCCCGGGCAGTGGCAGGCGCTGGAGCAGCAACTCGTGGAGGGCCGGTCCGGGATCGTGCTGTCCGACGGCACCCGGCGGGTCGTCGTCGGGGGTGACGAGGCGCACCCGCTGATCGCCCTCGACCTCGTCGCGGGGTCGAGCACTCCCCCGGTGCCCGTCACGAGCGCCACCGAGGAGCAGCTCGCCGCCGTCACCGGGGCGGCCGCCCGGGTGCGCCAGGAGGCCGCGCCGAAGACGCTGGACCAGATCCTGCAGGAGCGCCCGAACGTCGGGATCCAGCTGCAGCCCGACGCGCCGTGCACGGCCGAGACGTGCAACGTGACGATCACCGTCACCAACTCCGGCACGGCCCCGGCGAGGGGGCGGCTGGAGGTCACCGCCGACGGCAACGTCGTGGCCACCCACCCGCTCGACGTCCCACCCGGCCAGGTGGCCACGTTCAACGCCAGCGCGCCGAACCCCCAGTTCTCCCAGCCGGGGGCGAACGGCCGGATCCTCTGGGAGACGCGGGCCGTCGACGACTGACCGGCCGCGCGGGCCGTCAGCGGACGAGGCCCGCGCGGAACGCCAGCACCACGAGCTGCACCCGGTCGCGGGACTGCGTCTTCGCCAGCAGGTGGCCGATGTGGGTCTTGACGGTCGCCTCGGACACCACGAGGTCGGCGGCGATCTCGGCGTTCGACCGGCCCTCCCCCACCAGGCAGAGCACCTCCCGCTCGCGCGGGGTGAGTTCCTCGAGCACGGCGGCCTCGGCGGGCTCGGACCGCGGCAGCGCACCGTCCAGCAACGGCGCGGTGGCGCGCAGCAGCCGCCGCGTCGACACCGGGTCGATCATCGCGTCGCCGCGGTGCACCGTGCGGACGGCCTCGATCAGGTCGCCGGGCCCCACGCCCTTGAGCAGGAACCCGCTCGCCCCCGCGCCGATCGCCGCGGTGACCGACTCGTCGAGGTCGAACGTGGTCAGCACGATCACCCGCAGTTCCGGGTGCCTCTCGACGGCCCGGCGGGTGGCCTCGATGCCGTCCAGCCGGGGCATCCGCACGTCCATCAGCACGACGTCGACGCCGGTGGTCTCCAGCGTCGCGAGCGCCTCCTCGCCGTCGCCGGCCTGTGCGACGACGGCGAGGTCGTCGCAGGAGTCCAGCACCATCGCCAATCCGGCCCGCACGAGCTCCTGGTCGTCGACGAGCATCAACCGGACGGGGTTGTTCACCGTTCTCCTCAGGGGCGGGGCTCGGGGGCGATGGGCAGGCGCAGCCGCACGGCCCACCCGCCGTCGGGGTGCGGCCCGATGTCGACGGAGCCGCCGTGCAGGGCGGCCCGCTCGCGCATGCCGACCACGCCGTGCCCGCCGCGCGGCGGGGTGGGCGGCGTGCCCCGCGCGCCCTCGTCGCGCACGGAGACGGTGAGTTCGTCGGCGGTCCAGGCGAGCGTGACGTGGGTCGGGGTGTCGCGCCCGGCGTGCTTGATGACGTTGGTCAGGGCCTCCTGCACCACCCGGTAGGCGGTCAGGCCCGCCCCGGCGCCCAGCGCGCGCGGGGTGCCGGTCACCGCGACGTCGACGGGGAGCCCGCCGGCGCGGACCTGTTCGACCAGGGCCGGGATGTGCTCGGTGCCGGGCTGGGGGCGGTCGGTGCCGTCGCCGTCGAGCGGGCCGGTGTCGCGCAGCACCGAGAGCAGGCCGCGGATGTCGCCGAGCGCCTCGCGCCCGGCGGTGCCGATCCCGGCGAGCACCTCCACGGCCTTCTGCGGGTCGCGCCGCGCGGCGTACTGCCCGCCGTCGGCCTGGGCGATGATCCCGGACAGCGCGTGCGCGATGATGTCGTGCACCTCGCGGGAGATGCGCGACCGCTCGGCGAGCAGCTCGATCCGGACCTCCTGGCGGCGTCCCTCCTCGAGCAGCCGCGCGCGTTCGTGGAGCTGCTCGCCGTAGCGGCGCTGGGCGCGGCGCATCGCGCCGAACAGCAGCACGCACAGCAGCACCAGCAGCAGGAATCCCGCCAGGACGAGCGGCGCGAACCAGCCGAGCTCCGGATCGGGACCGAGCAGCCCCAACGCGAGCAGCGGGCCGAACATCCCGACCGCCAGCACCGCGGCGGTGAGCCGGCCCGCCCAGGGCGGTCCGTAGGCCACCGCCGAGTACCCCATGACCAGGGAGGGCAGGACGTACGCCGCGAGCGTGCCGGAGAGGGTGAACGTGCCGGCCGCGGCGACGACGGCGGTGACCGCCGCCGCCGGCACCGGGTAGCGCCGCCGCACCACGACCGGTGCCGTGGCCACCACCGCGACGACGATCGCGAGCCCCCGCGCGTCGCGCGGGACCTTGCCCTCCATCGTCCAGTTCAGGGCGATGAGGAACAGCACGACGGCCAGCGCGCCGTCGACGATCACCGGGTTGCGCCGGGCGAAGGCGACGAACCGCTCCACCTGCCGATCGAACGTGGTCATGCCCCGAGCCTCCCGCCGCGGGGCATCCTCCCGCGTCGGAGCACGGGGCGATCTCCGGGTCCACCCACGGGCTGAGCCGCGGCTCAGGCGCCTGCCACCCGCAACGGGTGCCCCGGGCGGCGCCGGGCCCGGGCGCTCCAGCGCCCGTCGCGGCGCTCGACGTCGATGGGGTGGGCGAAGGCGGCGCTGACGTTCGCGCTGGTGACCACGTCGTTCACCGCGCCGGAGGCGACCACCCGCCCGTCGGCGAGCAGGAGCGCGTGGCTGGTGGTGGTCGGCAGTTCCTCGAGGTGGTGGGTGACCAGGACGGACGCCGTGCCCGGGTGGGTGGAGTCCAGGCCGTCGATCGCCTCGAGCAGCTGCTCGCGGGCGGCGACGTCCAGCCCGGTGGACGGCTCGTCGAGCAGCAGCAGGCGGGGCCCGGGCAGCAGGGCCCTGGCGATGAGCACGCGCCCGCGCTCGCCCTGCGACAGGGTGGGCCAGCGGTCCTCGGCCTTCCCGGCGAGCCCGAACTCGCCCAGCAGGTCGTGCGCCCTGGCCAGCTGGGCGATGTCCGGCGTCCACCGCGGGGGCACCTCGATGCTGCCGGTCAGCCCGGTGAGCACGACCTCGAGCACGGTGAGCGGGGAGCGCAGCGGGTGGCGCGGGTTGACGTGCCCGATGCTGCGCCGCAGCGCCTGCAGCTCCACACGGCCCAGCTGCCCACCGAGGACGCGGACCACGCCGCTGGTCGGGTGGGTGACCGCGCCGCAGAACCCGAGCACGGTGCTCTTGCCCGCGCCGTTGGGTCCGAGCAGGGCCCAGTGCTCGCCCTCCCCGACGGTGACCGACACACCGTGCAGGATCTGCGTACCGGCACGCCGGTAGGTCACGTCCGCCAGTTCGAGGACGGGCGTCCTCATACGAGTGCCTCCTTCATTCCAGGTAGCGGTCGAACCAGTCGAGCATCTCGGTGTAGGCCTGGCTGGCAGCGGCGTCGTCGTATCGGGGGCCGGTGTCGTTGAAGAACGCGTCCTGCGCGCCCTCGAACGTACGGGTCCAGTGGGTGGCGCCCGCCGCCTCCAGCGCGGCCTCGGCGCGGTCCTGGCCCTCGTTCACGCCCGCGTTGTCCCCCGCGTACACGGCGAGCACGGCGGCGGTGACGCCGGCGAAGTCCGGCCGCTCGGGCACCGGCCCGTAGAACGGCACCGCGGCGCGCAGCCGCGGCTCCCCCGCCTCCAGCAGCTGCCAGGTCATGCCGCCGCCGAACTGGAAGCCGACCACGCCGAGCCCGGCCCCGGGGGCGCGACGCCCGAGCTCGTCGATCCCGGCGCGCAGGTCGGCGAGCAGCACCTCCACGGGCGTGTCCGCCAGCGCGGGGGGCGCCTGCGCGTCGTCGGCGATCGCCGACGTGCCACCCCGGGCCGACAGCAGGTCGACGCACAGCGCGGCGTACCCGGCACCCGCGAGCCTGCCGACGAGGTCGTGGAAGTGCCTGGTCAGACCCTCGTTCTCGTGGACGACCAGCACCGCCCCGCCCGGACGGCCCGCGGGCGCCGCCCACGAACCGATCAGCTCTCCGGCCGGACCGGGGAACCGGATCTCCTGCCCGGGGCCGACGGTCGGCGCCCGCCCGGGCGGCTCGGCACCCGGCGCGGGGGCGGCCCGCGTGGGCGGGCTCTCCACGGCGCAGGCCGCCAGCAAACCACCCGCCGAGGTGACCCCGAGCCCCAGCAGGGCGAGCCGCCGGAGCGCCTCCCTGCGGGAGAGGCCACCGTCGGCGTGGTCCTCGGCGGCCTCGCCGACCTGGTAGTCGTGCAAGGCCATGCAGCCAGCGTAGGCCGGGCCCGCACCGGCCCACGTCCCGGGACGCACTCACCCTTCCGGTCCACAGCGGTCCCGGCGTCGCCCCCTTAGACTCCGACGTCGGCCGCGCACGCCCCGCGCAGCCCGGGGAGGACTGATGTCCGAACGGGACTCGCAGGTCACGGAGCGGGAGGTGGCCGGGCCCGAGGCCCGGGCGACTCTGCGCGCCACCGCGCGTGCCCTCGTCTCGCTCCACGACCGCACCCCGGACCGGCTCGGCGCCCGGCTGTTCCGCCCGCGGCTGGCGGCGCTGTACGTCGACATGCGCGAGCAGCTGCGCCAGTACGCGCCGCGCTCCGACGACGACCTGCCAGGCGCGGAACGCCACCAGCGGCTCCTCACGGTGCTCGGCCCGCTCGACCGCTCCCTCGTCGCGGCGCTCGACCGGTGGAGCGCGATGCTCGCCACCGGGTCGGCGGACGTCCGGCACTACGTCGCGCCTGCGTGCGAGGCCCGCGACGCCGTCGAGGCGGTGTTGTCACGGCTGGACCGGGCCCGCGTGCTCGGCGAGCCCGACCGGCCGCTCTTCCCGGCCAGGAGCCCGGAACAGGTCCGGGTCGGCCTCGCCGTGCGGATGGTGGCGGTCGAGTTGGGGCGGGAGGCAGGCGAGGTCCTGTTCGGGCAGGTGGCACCACCCGGCGACCCGCTGGCCGGGGTACGGCAGCGGCTCGCGGACGTGCGCGAGGACCAGAAGTGGCTGCGGGCCGAACGTGACGCCCGCATGGGCGGGCCGCTGCTCACCCGCCGGGCCCTGCGCCCCCGGCACCTGGAGGCGCTCGACGGGCCGACCGTCGCGGCCCTCACCGTCGCCACCGCCGCCTTCGACGCCGCCGCGGCCCCGCCGGACCTCGTCGCGCTCGACGCGGCCACCGACCGGCTCCTCGACGTCGCGGGGCGGGCCCGCACCGTGGCCGCCGGGCTGCGGGAGTGGGACCAGCACGAGGTGCGCCAGCTCGTCGACCTGCTCCTGGCGATCGCCGCCGAGCAGCTGGAGAGGTGGTCGGGCCCGCTCGCCGCGGAGGCCGCGGCGCTGCGGGCCACGATCCCCGCGCTGCCGCTCCCGGCAGCCGGCCAGAGCGTGGAGGACTTCTGGTGGGCCGGCCGGTCGGCGGCACTGGCGGAGCTGCCGCCGCCGATCCGCACCCAGCTCGACGCGGCGCTGGACCTGCACCTCGGCCTCGCGCTGCGCCGCCTGACCGAGCTGGTTCGGCCGGGCGCCGCGAACGACACCGTCGACCTCGCCGCGGTCGAGGAACAGGCCTGGACGGTGCTGCGGATCCTGCGCGCCTACAAGGCGACGGCGGCACGGCTCCCGGTGACCCGCGCCGACACCAGGTGCCTCCTGCACACCAGGCTCGACGGGGTGGCGCTGGCGGTCCTGCGACTGCTGCCACCGCCCCCCGCCGGCCGCTGACCCGATCAGCCGGGCAGCAGCCCCGCCTCGGCGGCCCGGCGCACCTGCTCCTCACCCGCGGGCCGCGCGCTCACGTCGTACTCGTCGTGCCAGTTCCACCACGTGTACGGCGGGGTCTGCGGGTAGCCCTCCGGGGAGTCCTCCCACTCCTCCTGCCGGCCGAGCGCGGTGATGTCGAGGTAGGACCACGGAGTGCCCAGGGCCTCGTCGCCGCGGTTGTTGACGAAGTAGGTGCGGAAGACCCGGTTGCCGTCGCGGATGAACGCGTTGGTGCCGTGCCACTGGTCGACGCCGAAGTCGGCGTCGAACCCGTCGAGCATCGTGTACCAGGGCATCGTCCAGCCCATCCGGGCCTTCACGCGCGCGATGTCGGGCTGCGGCGCGCGCGACACGTAGGCGAGCGTGGTGTCGCGGGCGTTCAGGTGGGCGAGGTGGCTCACCTGGTCGGCCATCATCGAGCACCCCACGCACGGGTGGTCGGGCCACCCGTGCACGCCGGGGTCGAAGAACGCCCGGTAGACGACCAGCTGGCGGCGCCCCTCGAACAGGTCGAGGAGGCTCACCCGGCCCTGGGGGCCGTCGAACTCGTACGCCTCCTCCACCGCGAGCCACGGCATCCGCCGCCGTTGGGCGGCCAGCGCGTCACGGGCCCGCGTCAGTTCCTTCTCCTTCACGAGCAGCCGCTGGTGCGCGGCGTGCCACTCGTCCTTCGAGACCACGTCCGGTGTCTTCACGTCGGTTACCGCCTTCACGTTCGAGGTGTTCCTGCAGTGCGTCGAGGGACCCGTCCCAGTCGCGGGCGAGCGCGGCGAGGAACTGCTGCGCCACCTGCATGGGGGCGGAGCGCAGCCGGTACCGCACGCGGCGCCGCTCCCCCGGTTGTGCGATCACCAGGCCCGCGTCCGAGAGCAGGGCCAGGTGTTTGGCGATCGCCTGCCGGGTGATCGGCAGGCGGTCGGCGAGGTCGGTCGCGGTGGCCGGTCCGTGGGACGCGAGCGTCGCCAGGATGGCGCGCCTGCTGGGGTCGGCCAGAGCGATGAAGACCTGTTCTGCGACGGCCTCGACGTCAGGCGGCATCGAGGTAGTCAACCAGCTCGCCCAGTTCACGGGCCCAGCCGTCGGTGTTGCCGCCGAACGCGGCTGCGTGCGCGTCGTCCGGGAGCTGCGCGAAGCCGCTCTCGACCACGGTGAGCCGCGTGCCTGCGCCCGCCGGTTCGAGGGTGAACTCGACGTAGGTGCGGCGCGGGTCGTCCTCGGGCAGGCCGTAGATGTGCCAGCTGAACCCGAAGACGGCCGGCTCCTCGACCCGCTCGACGCGCAGGTTCGCCGAGTCGCCGCTGTCCCACGTGAGCTGCGCCGCCCCGCCGGGGCGCAGGTCGATGGTGGCCTTGTTGCCGAACCAGGTACCCAGGCCCTCGGCGGTGGTGAGGGCGTCCCACACCTTCTGCGGCGGGTGCCGGAGCTCGACGGTGCGCTCGATGCGGTCGGGGAAAGCCATGTCGTCCTCCTGAGTAGCAACTCATCGGTTGCTACTCAAGGTATAGCAGTCGACGGGTTGCGTCAACGGGTTCTCACCAGGCCGACGACGGCGCCTGCCAGCGCTTGCGGCGACCGAACCGGCCGCGCCACGAGACCTCCACGGCCGTGACCGTGTCCGAGCGGAAGATGCGGATGTAGGTCTGCTCCCCGGCACCGAGCACGGACGGGTTGATCGTCACGCCCTCCCGCCACGGCCGACCGTCGACACGACCGCGGAACTCCACCGCGACCGCCTTCGCGGGCCGGGCGGAGGTATTGGTGAGCAGCCACCCGTCCTCGTCGTCCGAGCGCTGCAGGTCCCAGCTCTGGTCGTCCGCCATCGCCCCACGGTGCCCGACGCGTCAAGCGTGGGCCGGGAACATCTCCTCGGCCGGGATCCCGGCGGACAGGCCGAACACGAGCCGCAGCCGCGCCTTCGGGGCGGTCAGCCTGGCCGCGAAGTGCAGGCCCGCCTTCCGCAGCTCGATCTCCGAACCCGCGCCGCCGTAGGTGCGCGCCAGCAGGGCGCCGTCCGGGCAACGGCTCGTGACCACCACCGGGCGGCCCGACTCCGCCACCCGGATCAGCGCCTCCCCGAGCGCGGGCGAGACGTGCCCGCCGCCGAGCGCGGCCACGACCAGGCCGTCGCAGCCGGCCGCGGCCGCCTCGGCCCACGACCCGTCGACGTCGGTGGCGGTGGGCACGATCGCGACGCGCCGGTCGGGCGGCGCGGTGCTCGGCAGCAGGTCCGGCGTGGGCGGCGGGCCGAGCAGGAGCTCGAGCCGGTCCTCCACCACGGACCCCACGGGACCCGCCGCGGGCGACGCGAACGCCGCGATGCGAGTGCCGTGCACCTTCGTGACCAGCCGGGCGACGTGCACCTCGTCGGAGAACACCACCACCGGCCCGTAGGCCGCCAGCGCCGGATCCGCGGCGGCCACGACGGCGGCCCGCACGTTGGCCGGGCCGTCCGGGCCGGCGAGGTGGGCCGCGCGCATCGCACCGGTGACGACCACGGGCACCGTGGTGGGCACCAGCAGGCCCAGCGCGTACGCGGTCTCCTCGAGCGTGTCGGTGCCGTGCGTGACGACCACCCCGTCGCAGCCCGCGGCGATCTCGGACCGCACGGCCTGCGCGAGCGTCCAGAGGTCGTCGAGGGTCATGGCCCGCGAGGAGCGGCGCAGCACGTCCCGCGGCCGGACCGCGATGCCTGCGGGCGCGGCGCCGTCGGAGGGCGCCAGATCGTCGGCCCCGCGGTGCCCCCGCGCCCCCGACTCGGTGGCCACGGCCGCGATGGTGCCGCCGGTGGCGACGAGGCTCACCGATCTGCTCGACCGCATCAGGCGGGGCTCTCCGACAACTCGCGCCGGGCCGAGCCGAGCTCGGCGGACAGGGCCTCCGCGGCGCGCAGCACCGCACGGGTGGCCCGCGCCCGCACGGCGGCGTCGGCTACCCGCGGGCCGGGGGCGGTGATCGTGACGCTGGAGGTGACCTGGTCCTCGCTGTCGCGGATCGGGGCCGACACCGCCCACACGTCGGGGTCCAGCTCGTTCTCGCACACGGCGTAGCCCTGCGCGCGGATCTCCCGGAACATCTCCATGACGTCCTCGACGTCGCGCGGGGTGCCCTCGGTGTAGCCGGTGAGCGGCGCGGTGCCGCTGAGCAGCGTGCGCGCCACCTCCTCGTCCATGTGCGCGAGGATCGCCCGGCTGGAGGCGGCGGCGTGCAACGGCATCTCCTGGCCGATGCGCACGAACAGCCGCAGCGCGTGCTCCGCCTCGACGATCGAGACGCAGACGGGGACGTCACCGACGAGCTCGGTGAGGAACGCCGTCTCCCCCGTGGCCGCGGCCGCCTCGACCAGCGCGGGCGGGGGCTGGATGAGCCGGGCGCTCGGGGAGCCGGTACCGCCGCCGAGGGCGCGCGCCGCCCTGCCGAGGAAGTAGCGCTTGGTGACCGGCGAGCGGCGCAGGTAGTCGCTCTGGCTGAGCGTGGTGAGGATCCGGTGCAGGCTGCCCAGCGGGATCCGGAGCTCGTCGTGCAGCTCCTGGAGGGTGCGGCCACCCCGCGCCGAGGCCACCGCGTTGAGCACTTCGACGGCGCGGACGACCACTTCGACCGGCTTGGCCACGCCCATCGACCAGCTCCTCCCCTGCACCCCCGTGGACCCGTACGTGCCCACTGTAAACACGCGGTTTCCCCGCGCCGGTCCGGCGCCGCGGTCCTTGACAACCGCGTCGGCTGCTCTCATGCTCGGCCCCCTGCACCAGACTGGAAAGATGTTTTCACTTTAGCGGAGGAGGCGCGGTGCCGCAGATCATCGGCGACGCGGTCGTCGACGAACTGCTGCCCCCGGCGGCTGCGGTGGCCGCGGTCGGCACGGCGTTCGACCTGCTCGCGGCCGGCACGGCGCACGACACCCCGCGCACCCGCCACACGGCGGGCGGCGTCACGCTCAACGTGATGTCGGCGGTGGCGCCCACGCTGGACGCGCTGGTCGTGAAGTCCTACCCCGTGGTGCACGCGGGCACGTTCCGCGCAAGCGTGATCACGATCCTCGTGCACGGCCACCGCACCGGCGAGCTGCGCGCCCTCGTCCAGGGCGACCTGCTCGGCAAGCGCCGCACCGCGGCCGCCTCGGCCGTGGCGACCCGCGCGATGGCCCGGCCCGGGAGCTCCACCGTGTGCCTGTTCGGCACCGGCTTCCAGGCGCCCGCGCAGGTCGTCGCGCTGGCCGAGGTGCTCCCGGAGCTCGACACCGTGCTCGTCGTCGGCCGCAGCACCGACCGCGCCGAGGCCACCGCTCAGGCGCTGCGCACCGCGCTCCCCCGGCTGCGGGTGGAGGCGGGCACCAGCCCCGAGCGGGCGGTGCCGCGCGCCGACGTCGTGGTCACCGCCACGGGGGCGAGCGAGCCGCTGTTCGACGGGGCGCTGCTGCGCCCGGGCACGCACGTCAACGCCGTCGGCAGCAACGACGCCCGCCGCCGCGAGCTGGACGCCACCGTGTTCCGGCGTGCCGCGCACGTGGCCGTCGACTCGGTCGAGGTGGCCCGCACCGAGTGCGGCGACCTGCTGGCCAACGGCCTCGACCCGGCGGCGGCCACCCCGTTCGCCGACGTGCACGCCGGCCGCGTGGCCGGCCGCACCCACGCCGACGACATCACCGTCTACGAGTCGCACGGGCTCGCACTGCAGGACCTGGTCTGCGCCGTGCGGGTGCTCGACGCGGCGCAGGCCCACCCATCCACCGACGTTCGAGGAGCGAACGAGTGAGACTGCACGTCACCAACGGCCGCGTCGTCACCCCCGCCGGGGTGCTGAACGCGGACCTGCTGTGCGAGGACGGCGTGATCGCCGGGATCCTGGACACCGGGGCCCGCGTGGACGCCGACGAGCGCTACGACGCGGCGGGCAAGCTCGTGCTCCCCGGGTTCATCGACCCGCACGTCCACTCCCGCGACCCCGGCCTCACGCACAAGGAGGACTTCGACCACTCCACCCGCGGCGCCCTCACCGGCGGCGTCACCACGGTGCTGGAGATGCCCAACGCGATCCCGCCGGTCGACTCGCTCGAGGTCTTCCAGGAGCGGCGCGCCCAGCACGAGGCCGCGGCGTGGACGGACTTCGGGCTGTGGGGCCTCGCCCTCGGCGAGCCGAACCTCGACCAGATCGGACCACTCTTCGCGGCGGGCGCCGTGGCCGTGAAGCTCTTCTGGGGCTACGCGCTGCACCGCGAGACCCGCTCCCTCGTCTACAACCTCGGCGACGAGCCGCCGGAGAACCTCCTCATGCCACCGCCCAACGGCCAGGTCATGCGGCTGTTCGAAGAGGTGGCGCGCCACGGCGGGCTGCTCGCGGCGCACTGCGAGGACAAGGACGTGCTCGCCACGAGCCAGGAGCGGCTCGGGCACCCCATCGAGACCTACGAGGACCTGCTGGCCGCCCGGCCCGCGGCCGCCGAGGCCACCACGATCGCGATCGCCACTGAGTTCGCCAAGGCCACCGGGTGCCGGTTCCACGTGGTGCACCTGGCGTCGGAGGCCGGCCTGGCCGCCGTGCGGTCCGCGCAGGCCCGCGGCGTGCGGCTCACCGCGGAGACCTGCCCCCAGTACCTCACGCTCACCGACGCCGACTACCCCCGCGTCGGCCCGGTGATGAAGGTGTACCCGCCGGTGCGCGAGCAGCGCGACCAGGACGCGCTCTGGGCCGGGGTGAACGAGGGCGCGCTGGTGTCGCTGGGCTCCGACCACGCCCCGCACACCGTCGAGGAGAAGAGCCGCGGGTTCGAGACGCAGCCCGCCGGGGCCGTCGGGTGCGAGACGTTCGGCCCGGTGCTCATCGACGCGCTGCTGCGCGGCAAGACCACCCCGGAGCGGTTCGCCGAGGTCACGGCCACCGAGACCGCGAAGCTCTACGGCCTCTACCCGCGCAAGGGCGTGATCCGGCCCGGCAGCGACGCCGACCTCGTCGTCGTCGACCCGGAGGCGCGGCGCACCGTGCGCAACGAGGAGCTGATCGCCAAGCAGCCGGTGAGCCCGTGGAACGGGTTCGAGCTGCGCGGGGCCCCCGTCGCCACCGTGCTGCGCGGGGAGGTCGTGGTGCGCGACCGGGAGATCGTGGCGCCGCGGTCCGGGCGCTTCGTCGCCGCCGACCACTCCGTCACGAGCGCGGTGGCCGGGTGACCGACACCGCCGCCCTCGCCCGCGGCCTGTCCGCCGCGATCACCCAGGCGGTCCGGCTCCACGGCGCCCCGCTCGCGGAGCCGGTGCGCCGCCACGCGCTGCACGTCGTGGCCGACACCGTCGGGGTGAGCATCGGCGGCGGGCGGACCCCCGAGATGACCCGGCTGCGCGCGACGCAGCCCCCCGGTGGGTCCGCCACCGTGCTCGCGCCCGGTGCCGCGCCCACCACCGCGGAGGAAGCGGCGTTCCTCAACGCCACCGCCGGGTCGTTCCTCGAGCTCGACGAGGGCATGCGCCCCACGGGCCACCCCGGCATGCACGTGGTGCCGGCGGCGCTGGCCGCGGCGGAGGTGGCGCACCGCTCGGGCGCGGAGCTGCTCACGGCGGTCGTCGCGGGCTACGAGGTGGCGGCGCGGCTGCTCACCGCGTTCCGGCTCACGCCGCCGACGCACCCGCACGGCCACCTCGCGGGGGTGGGGGCCGCCGTCGCCGTGGCGCTGCTGCTCGACGAGGACCCGCACGCCGTGGCGGCCATCGCGGCCACCACGCCGACGGTCCCGGTCTGGAACGCCTGCTACGAGGGCGCGACCGCCCGCAACACGGCGATGGGACTCGCCGCGCAGAATGCGCTGCGCGCGGTGCGCCTGCACCGGGCGGGCTTCCGAGGCTCGCGGGAGTCGGTCGGTGCGCTGTTCGGGCAGGTCACCGGCCAGGTCGTGGCGGCCGACGCGCTGGATGCCGAGCTGGACCCGGCCGAGCCGGCGATCCTGCGCAACTACTTCAAACGCCACAGCGCGTGCGCGCTGACCCACGGCGCGATCGACGCGGTGCTGTCACTGCCGGAGGTGCCCGTGGAGGAGATCTCCGCGGTGGAGGTCCGCACGGTGGCCAACAACCTCAAGCTCGACCGGCAGGCTGCACCCAACGACCTGTCGTCCCGCTTCTCGTTGCCCTACGCGGTGGCGGCGGCGCTCACGAGGCGGGCGTCGGAGATCAGCACCTTCGACTACCGTCCCCCGGTGGCCGAGTTGGCCCGGCGCGTGCGCGTCACCGTGGACTGCGAGCTCGAGCGGCAGTGGCCGCACCACTCTCCCACGCAGGTGGTGGTGCACGCCGGGGAGCGCCTCGTGGCCACGGTGGACGACCCGCGCGGCCACCACCACGACCCGCTCACCGCCGACGAGCTGCGGGCCAAGTTCCTGGCGCTCACCGGTGAGCCCGGCCCGCAGCTGTGGGACCGGCTGCTCGGGCTCGACCGGGAGCCCGATGTGATCACGGTCCTGGCCCCGCTCCGAGGGGCTTGACAGCACTCCCACCCGGGTGCAGGCTCCCCCCTTCCGTACTGGAAAGAGGTTTCCATTATGTCCGGTCTCGTCGACGGATCCGCCGGTGGCGTGCACGCACCCGCCCGGCCGGTCGACGTGTCCGTGCGCCTCGGGGACCTCGAGCTCGCCAACCCCGTGATGCCGGCATCGGGCTGCTTCGGCCCGGAGCTCGCCGAGCTCGTGCCGGTGCACCGGCTCGGCGCCGTCGTCACGAAGACGGTCTTCGCCGGGCGCCGCTCGGGCAACCGCGCCCACCGGCTCGGCGAGAGCGCCCACGGGATGCTCAACAGCGTGGGCATCCCCAGCCCGGGGCTGGCGGAGTTCGTGCGCACCGGGCTGCCCGCCTACCAGCGCCTCGGCGCCCCCGTCGTCGTGAGCGTCGGCGGGCTGTCCGAACCCGAGTACTGGCAGGTCGCAGAAGGGCTCGCAGGCACCGGGCACGCCGCGCTCGAGGTCAACGTGTCCTGCCCCAACCTCGAGCACGGCGGGGTCACCTTCGGCGCCGACCTCGCCGCCGTGCGGCGGGTGGTCGCGGGCGTCGTCGCCCGCACCGACGTGCCGGTGCTGGTCAAGCTCGGCCCGGACCTCACCTCCATCGACGCCGCCGCGCGCGCGGCCGAGGACGCCGGCGCCGCCGCGGTCACCGTGTGCAACAGCTTCCCGGCGCTCTCGGTGGAGGCGCCCACCCGGCGGGCTGCGCTCGGCAACGGCACCGGGGGCCTGTCCGGCCCCGCGATCAAGCCACTCGCGCTGCGGATGGTCTGGCAGGCGGCGCAGGCCGTGACCATCCCCGTCATCGGGTGCGGCGGCATCGCCACGGCAGGCGACGTGGCGGAATACCTCGTCGCCGGGGCGAGCGCGGTGCAGATCGGCACCGCGACCTTCGCCCGACCCTTCGTGATGACCGACATCGTCGACGAGCTCCCCGCGCTCGTCGACCGGCTCGGGGCGTCACGACTCACCGACCTCGTGGGAACCCTTTCCTTCTGACGGCAGGAGCCGCCTCATGGGCCTGGACGACCGGACCGACGACCGCACCGAGAACCGCAGCATCGAGAGCACAGACGCCGAGACCGTCACGCCGTACGGGCGCAAGGCGGTCTTCGCCGCCACGCTCGGCTACGCGATGGACGGGTTCGACCTGCAGATCCTCGGGTTCGCCCTGCCGGCGATCACCTTGAGCCTCGGCCTGTCCACCACGGAGGCCGGCTGGCTCGCGACGATCACGCTCATCGGCACCGTGGTCGGTGCGATGATCTTCGGGACGCTGGCCGACAAGTACGGCCGGGTCAAGATGCTGACCTACTCGATCGTCCTGTTCGCGGTGTTCACGGCGCTCACGGCACTGTCGCAGGGCTTCACCGAGATGGCGATCTTCCGGTTCATCGCCGGCACCGGCATCGGCGGCGAGTTCGGCATCGGCATGGCGCTGGCCGCCGAGGCGTTCCCCGCGCTCAAGCGGGCCCGGGCCACTTCGATCGTCGGCGTCGGGTTCCAGCTCGGCGTGCTGCTCGCGGCGGTCATCTCGGCCCCGGTGATCACGTTCTGGGGCTGGCAGGGCCTGTTCATCATCGGGATCTTCCCCGCCGTCATCGCGGCGGTCTTCCGGTCGCGCCTGCACGAGCCCGAGGCGTTCGTCAAGCAGAAGGAGGCGGCGGCCCACACGAAGCAGCCGAACCCGTTCCGCCTGCTCGTCGCCGACCGCAGGACCGCGCGCACCAGCCTCGGCATCGTGATCATCTGCTCGATCCAGAACTTCGGCTACTACGGCATCATGACCTGGCTGCCGACCTACCTGTCGCAGCAGATCGGGCTCAGCCTCACCGCGTCCGCCGCGTGGACCGCGGTCACGATCGGCGGGATGATCTTCGGCATCCTGGTGTTCGGGCAGCTCGCCGACCGCATCGGCAGGCGGCGCGCCTTCTGGATCTTCCAGGCGGGCGCCTGCCTCGCCCTGTTCGGCTACGCGCAGCTCACCGCGCCGCTCGCCGTGCTCGCCGGTGGCGCCGTGATGGGGATCTTCGCCAACGGCATGCTGGGCGGCTACGGCGCCGTCATCGCCGAGAACTACCCCACGGCGGCGCGCGCCACCGCCCAGAACGTGCTGTTCGGCATCGGACGCGGCGTGGGCGGGCTCGCCCCGCTCGTCGTCGCCCTGCTGGCCGGGACGTACGGCCTCGCCGGCGCTCTGAGCTTCCTCGCGGTGATCTACATCGTCGACATGGCGGCCATGTTCCTGATCCCGGAACGCACCGCGGAAGAGCTCGACACCACCCCGCGCAGAGCCTGAGAGGAGGACGACCGTGGCACCCGCCGACCGTCCCGCCGTGATCGCCGCGCTGCGCGCCGTCGGCGTCGCCCCCGACGAATACGGCCCCACCCTCAACACCGCCCAGTCCCCGCCGGACGTCGACGTTCTCGGCGCCGCGCTGGCCGAGGAGATCCGCGCCGTCGCGGCACCGGCGGCCCTGGTCGTCTGGGACACCAGCGACGAGGCGGTCCTCGCGCACGTCGTCGCGCGCCACCTGGGCGTCGGCGTGCTGCGGGCGTCGGAGGCGGAGGGGTTGCTCGCGCTCACCCCCGACCTCACCTCGGGCACGCCCCTCGCGCTGCTCGCCACCCAGTGGGGCGAGCGGCGCCTGGCCACCCTGCGCACGCTCGTCGCGAACCGCGGCGGGCGGGTCGTCGCGGTGGCCGCGGCGCTCGCCTCGCCCGCCCTCGCCGCCGTGGCGGACGTGCCCACCGCCGCGCTCGCGGAGGCCGGTGACGTGGCGGGGGTGCCGTCGTGACGGCGGCACCGCTCGCCCGCGACGCGCTCACCGCCGACCCCGAGCGGCTGCGGGCGCTCCTCGACGGGTTCGCCGAGCTCACCGAACCCGACTCGGGACCGGGCGTCACCCGGCTCGCGTACACCCCGCTCGAACGGCGGGCACACGCGGTGTTCGCCGCCGAGCTGGCCGACCTCGGCGCCGCCGTGCGCACCGACGCGGCAGGCAACACGATCGCCGAACTGCCCGGCACCGACCCCGCCGCACCCGCGATCGGCACCGGCTCCCACCTGGACAGCGTCCCGAACGGCGGCCGGTTCGACGGCATCGTCGGCGTCGTCGCCGCGATGGAGACCGCCCGGCTCGTCGTCCGGCACGACGCCGCGCACCGGCACCCGCTGCGTTTCGTCGTGTTCGCCGCCGAGGAGGGCGCCCGCTTCGGCCAGGCCTGCACCGGCAGCCGGATCGTGGCCGGCCTGACGAGCTCCGACGACCTGCCCGGCAAGCGGGACGCCGACGGGGTGTCCTTCGCCGACGCGATGGCGGCCATCGGGCTCGACCCCGCCCGGGTCGGCGAGGCCCGCTGGGACCCGGCCGGCTGGGCGGCGTTCGTCGAGCTGCACATCGAGCAGGGCTCCGTGCTGGAGTCGACGGGCAGGCGCGTCGGAGTCGTCGACGCGATCTCCGGCAGCACCCGGCTGCGGATCGACCTCGCCGGGCGCGCCTCCCACAGCGGGGGCACCCCGATGCACCTGCGCGCCGACGCCGCCGCGGCGGCCGCCGAGATCGTGCTGCTCGCCGAGTCGGTGGCGCTGCGGGCCGCCGCGTGGGGCACGCGCGCCACCGTCGGGCGGATCGACGTCGCGCCCGGCTCGATGACCACCATCGCGGGCAGCGCCGCGCTCTGGGTGGACGTCCGGGGCCTGGACATCGACCGCCAGCAGCGCGCCGCCGCCGAGATCGTCGAGGGTGCCGAGGCCGCCTGCGCCCGGCGCGGGGTGCGGCTCACCGCCACCCCGCTGGCCGAGACCCCACCGGTGCCGCTGCCCGCGGCCGTGCGGGACACCCTCGTGGCGGGCTGCCGCGACCTCGGCCTGGACCCCGCCGTCCTGCCCAGCGGGGCGAGCCACGACGCGCAGCAGGTCAACGAGGTCACGCCCACCGGGATGATCTTCATCCCGAGCCGGGACGGGATCAGCCACGACCCCGCGGAGCACACCGACCTCGACGACGTGGCGCTCGGCACCACCGTCCTGGCCGCGAGCCTGCTGCGCCTGGACGCCGAGCTGTGACGCTGCAGCCATTGGCGGCGGAGCGCCCGGCCCCCACCTGGTGCCGCGCCGATGTGATCGACAACCGCCGCCTCACCGACCGGTACCGGCACCTGCGCCTCGCCGCACCCGACATCGCCGCAGCCGCCCGGCCGGGGCAGTTCGTCATGCTCACGCCCGCGCGGGACGAGACGACGGGGCCGGTCCTCCCCCGCCCGATGGCGATCTACGCGCGCGACGCCGCGAGCGGCGTGGTCGACGTCCGGTATGCGGTGATCGGGCCCGGCACCCGTGCGCTGGCCGCGTTCGTCCCGGGCGACCGCATGGTCGTGGTCGGCCCGCTCGGGCAGGGGTTCGCCGTGGGCCCGGGTACCGACCGGCTGCTCCTCGTGGGCCGCGGGATCGGCACCTGCTCCCTCACGACCGTGGCGCAGGACCTCGCCGACGGACGGGTCGACGTCCTCGCCGTCACCAGCGGCCGGGACCCGGAGTCGGTGATCGGCGCCGACCTGTTCCGCGCCCACGGCGCGAGCGCCGTCTGGGAGGTGCACGACCGCGACGGCAGCAGCGCCGTCGACGTGCTGCGCCGCCGCCTGAGCCGCGCGTTCGACGACCGGCCGCCGCAGCAGATCCTCACCTGCGGGTCGGACCGGCTCGCCCGCCTCTGCACCGAGCTGGCGAAGCGGTGGGGCGCGGCGGTGCAGGTCTCCCTGGAGGCCCACATGGCCTGCGGGCTCGGCTACTGCCACGGCTGCTCGACCGGTGGTCCGGCGGAGGCGCAGGAGTCGCCGCTGGTCTGCCGGGACGGCCCGGTCTTCCGTCTGGTCGGGTGAATCGCTTCAATTCCGACCGCTTGATCGACGCCTTGTGGCTCGCAGATCGGGTTGATACGTTCAAATTCGACCCCACCGACCCGAGGAGTCGAGACGATGCCGTCTGCAGGTCAGGGCGTACGCACGCTGCGAGAGGGCTTCGCCGCCCGGCCGCCGGACGGCCGGGTGATGATGCGCTGGTGGTGGTTCGGCCCCTTCGTCGAGGAGGCGGAGCTCGCCCGCGAGCTGGAGGCGATGGCGGCGGCCGGGATCGGCGGTGTCGAGGTCGCGTCGGTGTACCCGCTCTCCACGTCCGCCGCCGACCGCGACGGCGGCGGCTTCCTCTCGCAGCGGCACCTGTCCCGGCTGCGGTTCGCGGCCGAGACCGCCGCCCGGCTGGGCCTGCGCTTCGACGTCACGCTGGGCAGCGGCTGGTCCTACGGCGGCCCGCACGTCACCGACGCCACCGCCGCCCGGCGGCTGCGGTGGGACCTGCGCGAGGTGCCCCCGCACCCGCTGCGCATCGCCGCCGGCCAGCCGTGGCCCGCCGACGAGCTCGTCGCCGCCTACATCGGCCACGGCTCGGAGCAGGAGCCCCCCACCTCGTGGGAACGACTGCCGATCAGCGACGGCGCCGTGCAGGTGCCCGCAGGCTCCGGCCCGCGCACCGTGCTGCTCGCCGTCTCCAGCCCGACCGGCCAGAACGTCAAACGCGCCGCTGCGGGCGCCGAGGGCCCGGTGCTCGACCACTACAGCCGCGCCGCCACCGAGGAGCACCTCCAGGCGGTGGCCGAGCCGATCCTCACCGCCGTCGGCAGCGACCTGATCACCGCGGTGTTCTGCGACAGCCTCGAGGTCTACAGCGCGGACTGGACACCGGACCTCCCCGCACAGTTCCTGGCCCGCCGCGGCTACGACCTGCTCCCCGAGCTGCCGCTGCTGCACACCCGCGCCTCGGGCTCCGAACGCGTGCGCGCGGACGTCGCGGCCACCCTCGGCGAGCTCTACGAGGAGAACTTCGTCGCCGTCGTGGCGCGGTGGGCGACCGCGCGCGACGTGCTGTTCCGCATCCAGAGCTACGGGCAGCCACCCGGCCCGCTGTCGGCCTACCGGCACGCCGACCTCCCCGAGGGCGAGGGCTGGGGCTGGCGCTCGGTCACCCAGACCAAGTGGGCCACCTCGGCCGCGCACCTGTACGGCAGGCCCGTCGTCTCGTCGGAGACGTGGACGTGGGTGCACTCGCCCTCGTTCGCCGCCACCCCGCTCGACCTCGCCGGCGAGGCGCACGAGCACCTGCTGCTGGGCGTCAACCAGTTCGTCGGCCACGGCTGGCCCTACTCCCCGCCGGACGCCCCGGCCCCCGGGTGGATCTTCTACGCCTCCGGTGCCCTCACCGACGCCAACCCGTGGTGGCCCGCGATGCCCGACCTCACCCGCTACCTGCACCGGCTGTGCTGGCTGATGCGACAAGGCGAACCGGTCGTCGACGTCGCCCTGTACGTGCCGAGCCGCGACGCCGCCCTCCACTTCACCCCCGGCGAACGCGGCCACCTCGACCTGTGGCACTCCACCCGCACCCACATCGGCGAGGCCCTGCCCGCCGCGCTGCGCGACGCCGGCCACGACTACGACCTCGTCGACGACACCGCGCTGCAGGAGACCGACTGGAGCCGCTACCGCGTGGTCGTCCTGCCGTTCGTGCACGACCTGCCCGACGCCACCGCCCGCCTCCTGGAGAAGCACGACGGTCCCGTCGTCACCGTCGGCGGCAGCGTCCACCGTGACGGCTGGACCGCCGTCGACGACGTCGACGCCCTCCTGCCCGCCCTCGCTGCCCTCGTGCCGCCGGACGCGCCGACCGGCCCCGACATCGGCGTCGCCCACCGGCGCGTCGGCGACGCCGACGTCTACCTCGTCGCCAACACCGGCCCGGCCACCCGTACGTTCACGCTGCGCCCGCGCGACCCCGCGGCCGCCTACGAGCGCTGGGACGCCCGCACCGGCCACGCCCACCGGATCGACGCCCGCGACGGCGCGGTGCCCCTCGAACTCCACCCCTACGAGGCCACCGTCGTGGTTGCGCTGCCCGCGCCCGACGCCGACGTGCCGGCCGCACCGGCGGCCACCAGCCCGGCCGAGACGGTGCAGCTCACCGGCCCGTGGACCGTCGCGTTCCCCGGCGCCGCACCGCAGGAGGTCACACTCCCGCACCGCTGGGAGGACGACCCGGCCCGCGCCGACCACTCCGGCGAAGCCACCTACCGGACCACCGTCGACGTCCCCGCCGACCGCCTCGACGGGCGCGTCCTGCTCGACCTCGGGCCGGTCCGCGACCGCCCCCAGGACCCCGACGGCGAACCCGGCCTGCGCGGCGCGTCGTTCCGCCCCGACATCCTCGCCCCCGTCGGCGAGGTCGCCCAGGTGCTCGTCAACGACGAGGACTGCGGCTGGGCGTGGGCAGCCCCCTACACCGTCGACGTCACCGGCCACCTGCATCCGGGCGAGAACACCGTCACCGTGCGCGTGCTCAACACCGCGCTCGGCGCGCTGCGCGCCAACAACACGCTGCCCGCCACCGTCGACGCCGTGACCCGCGCCGACGGGAAGCGGTTCCGCATGCAGGACCTCGAACGCGCGCAACGGCCCACCACCTCGGGGCTGAGGGAGGTGCCCGCACTGCGGTTCGAGCGGTCGTAGGCGCGCTGCGCGCCGTTCAGCTGAACTCCGACACACGCCAGGAAGGTCAGGCGCGCACCTCGCAAGGCGCCCACCGAATCGATCTCCCCGACCCGGCCCCGCACGCGACCGCAGCGCGCGAAGCGCAGGCGCGCCCACCCCGAGGGCCGGTGGTCGCGCCTGCGGGATCGGGCGAGGCCGAGTGCCGTGCGTCTCCGACAGAGCGACGCGAGCGCGGTCGAGAACCGCGCCAACCCCACCAACCGTCCGCCGGGGTTCAGCTGAACCCCCTCGTGGTGATCGTGCGGTTGGCGAGCCGGGTCGTCCGGCTGCGGAGGCCTCGCCGGGGCCTCGTCCTGGCCCGCCATGCATTCCCTCCATTCCCGACTCAGCTACCGGTGGCGCGGTGGCCGGGTTGGCATCACCACCGAACCCAGTGGTCGCCCTGGCGGCCGTTCCCGAGGCGGGAGCACTCGGTTCTCGACGAGACCGTCGCCGCCGGGTGCCTGCGCCACTGTCCTGTGGTCCCGAACCACCCCGACCGACCTCCGCAAGAGCGGGCAGCCTCCCCCGCCGCGCACGTGTTCACCGTGGTGTCGATGTCGAGCGTGTGAACAGCACCCCCGTAGCTCTCGACCACCGGAAAAGTCGCCCTGCACCGGACGGGACGGGCTCGTGCACGAGCCCGGGAGGGCAGGCGACCACCTCGCAGGGCGCAACCCGCCGAATCGATCTCCCCCACTCGGCCCCGCACGCGACCGCAGCGCGCGAGGCGCAGGCCCCCCACCCGAGGGCCGGTGGCCACACCCGCTGAACCGAGCGATGCCGAGCGTCGTGCATCTCCGACAGGCCGACGCGAGCGCGGTCGCGAACCGCGCCAACCCCACCAACCATCCGTCGAAGTTCAGCTGAACCCAGCCCCGTGTGGTGATCGTGCGGTTGGCGAGCCGGGTCGTCCGGCTGCGGAGGCCATCCCGGGCCCCTTCCTGGCCCGCCGCGCAGTTCCTCCCGTTTCTCGACCCGCCGTGCATGGCGTCGTGGTCGGGTTGGCATCACCACCGGACCCCGTGGCCGCTCTGACGGCCGTCCCCGACGCGGGGGCACGCCCGTTCTCGACGAGACCGTCGCTGCCGGGTGCCCACGCCACTGTCCTGTGGTCCTTTCCCTTCCTGATCGACCTCCTCGGAGGTTCAGCTGAACCTGCCGCAGAAAATCTTGAACGAGATCGCACCTGAACACCCGGAATTGTCAGACCCGGCTGCCATCCTGAATCCATGACCGCCACCATCCTGCCCCTCCCCACCGGCCTCGCCGACGACACCCTCGAAAAGGAACTCCTCACGCTCGCCGGGCAACTCGCCGCCGCCGAATGCCGCTTCCTGCAGCTGCTCGCCGAATTCGACGACCGCCGCGGCTGGGCGATCGACGGCATCCACTCGTGCGCGCACTGGCTGTCCTGGCGTGCCGGCATGAGCATCCGTACCGCGAACGAGCGCCTCCGCGTCGCCCACGCCCTGCAACGGTTACCGAAGATCACCGAGGCCTTCGCCGCCGGACGGCTGTCCTACTCCAAGGTCCGCGCCATCACCCGGCTCGTCGGCACCGATGCGGCGACACTCACGAAGATGGCCGCGGAAATCGCCGCAGGCACCTCCGAATTGACGCACACCACCGTGGCTGATCCCGAGACCGCCGAGCAGGTCCTGCTCTCCCTGGCCCTGCGCGGCACCACCGGACACCTCGAAACCGTGGTCCGCGCGGTACGGCGCCGGCACATACCCGCCGGCGACACGGCCGCTCGCAGGTCGCTGACCTGGAGCTGGGACGACGACGGATCGTTGACCGTGCGGGCCCGGCTCACCGCCGACGCTGGGGCGGCGTTCATCAACGCCATCAACGCCCGGGTACCGGACAGGCAGCCGGTCACGCCGCAGCGGGAGCCGGTGCCACCCGACCTCGACGAGATGGCCCGGGAACAGGAACCGGGCAGGGCGGTGGACCGGACCGAGGCCCGGCGGGCCGACGCGCTCGTCGAGTACGTCACCCGCGAACCCGGCGACGGGCCGGTCGTCGCGCGCGGCGACGCCAAGGTGATCGTCCACCTCGATGTCGACTCCGGGAGCGCCCGGTTGGAGAACGGGCCCGAGATCCCCCGCACCACCGCAGAACGGCTGGCGTGCGATGCGCGGGTGCAGGTTCTGCTGAACGACCGCACCGGCAACCGCATGTACCTCGGCCGCTCCCGCCGCCTGGCCACCGACTCCCAGATCACCGCACTGCGCGTGCGCGACGGGGACGGATGCCAATTCCCCGGATGTGCACACACCCGATTCCTGAACGCCCACCACGTCTGGTGGTGGGCATTCGGCGGGCCTACGGACATCGACAATCTGGTGCTGTTGTGCAGCCACCACCACACGGTCATCCACGACCACGGCTACCGGATCGTCCGCCGCGACGGGAGGTGGGAGTTCACCCGCCCCGACGACTCACCCATCCCGGCGACCGCGGCGCAGCTGAACGGCAACCTGGAGGACCTGGCCGAGCGGCACGCCCGCATCGACCACCTCACGCTCACCCCGGACTGGTACGGCGACCGGCTCGACCCCGAACCGTTCCTCGACGCCCTGCTGCCCAGACGGGTCAGGGCCGCCGCATGACGAGCGTGGCCAGCAGGCCCGGGTGGTCGGACGCGCCGTTCAGGTCGATCAGGCGGGCGTCCGGCAGGGCGAGTTCGGGGGTCACGGCCACCACCTGGACGGCGCCGTCGTCGGCGGTCGGGTGGTCGGCGGGGAGGCAGGAGGCGAGGTCGGCGCCGTCGTCGGAGCCGAGGTTCAGGTCGCCGCCCAGCACCACCGGGCCCCGCGCGCGCATCCCGGCCACCACGGTGCCGAACAGGTACCGGCACTCCTCGATCGTGACGGAACGGTCGGTGTAGGCGAGATGCGTGGTGCAGACGCCGGCGGCCGGGGCGGCGGCCGCCACCTCGAGGCACACCCAGCTCCGCTCCTCCGGGTCCTCCGGGTCCTGCGCCGGGAAGATCCCGTCAGCGGGCGGGGAACCGGGCGCGGACGGCCAGCGGGACAGCACGCCGTTGCCGAACGGCTGGCCGTTGCGGCAGCGGTACGCGTCGCCGGTGTCCCGGTCACGGGCAGCCCGGAACGCCGAGGCCGGCTGCGCGCCGGGCAGGGCCGCGGTGAGCGCCTGCGCGAGCACCGCGACGTCGCCCTCGCACACCTCGTTCAGGGTCACCAGGTCCGGCGCCTCGGAACGGATCACCGCGGCGGCCTCGTCGATCGACCGGCCACCGGCGTAGCAGGCGGCGATGCCGCTGTTGCACAGGTTCATCTGCAGCAGCCGGGCCGGACCGGCTGCGTCCTCGCCGGCTGCAGGCGCAGCGCACGCCGCGAGCGCCACGACGAGCAGACCGACGAGCGCGACCCGCAGCCCGACCATGCGCCGTCCTCCCCGCCGAAGCACCCACTGGCCACACGGGGCTCACGGCCGCACGGTTCAGCGCAGCAGATCCATCACCCCGCCGACGGTGCCCCGCTCGGGCAGTGCCAGCACCGCGTCGGAGACCGCGGTGACGGTGCCGGCGTCGAGGACCTGCCCGGCGTTGAGCGCGAACTTCGCGGCGTGCTCGGCCGCGGTCAGCGGGTTGCCGGGGCCGCCGCGGTTGGCGTCGACGCGCACCTCGTGGCGTTCGCCGTCGTCGAGGCGGACGCGCAGCACCGCGGGGAACTGGTTCGGGAAGATCTCGTCGCAGCGGGCGTCGGGCACGCAGCGCACCTTCGCGGCCAGCGCGAGCCGCCGCTCGTCGGCGGCCGCCTCGTCGGTGAAGTCGCCGTGCCCCAGGCCCAGCCCTCCCCCACCGAGCAGCGCCGCGGCCACGGTGTACGGCCCGCTGAACGCGGCGTGGTAGCCCGACCGGGGGCGCGCCTTCTCCTCGGGCGGCTGCGCGATCGTGCGCAACACGGGCGAGGCGACGCCGAGTTCGATCTCCTCGATCCGCGCCGGGTCGACGCCGCGGGCGCGCAGTTCCAGCGCCGCGTCGATGCCGGCGTGGGTGAAGTGGTTGCACGGGTAGGGCTTGAAGAAGATGCCCGGCAGTTCCCAGTGCTCCCCGAGGCCAGCGATCACGGCGTCGGCGTCCGCGCGCTCGCCGCAGAACGCCTGCAGGAACCCGAACCGGCCCTCCACCACGGTGGGCGGGCCGGTGAGCCCGTGCTTCGCGAGGTCGGCTGCCACCACGCCGGAGTGGGCGGCCCACCCGCAGTGCATCCGCTTGACGGTGCCACCGGTGCGGTTGGCCTCGAGCAGCCCGGCGCCCATGCTGGCCGCGATGCCCGCGGCGTGGGCGATCCGCTCGGCGTCCAGCCCGCCCACCACGGCGGCGGCGACGGCAGCACCCACGGCGCCGCAGATCGAGGTGGCGTGCTGGCCGCGCTCGAAGAACACGGAGTTGCCCAGCTCGCGGTCGTAGCCGCCCATGCCGAGCCGCACCGCGACCTCGATGCCCACACCGGCGGCGTCGAGCAGCACGGGGGCGGGAGCGCCGGTGGCCTCGGCCACGGCGAGCGCGGCGGGCACGACGGGCGACGACGGGTGCAGCACCGAGGGCAGGTGGGTGTCGTCGAAGTCGAGGGAGTGCGCGAGCGTGCCGTTGAGCAAAGCGGCCGAGGGGGCCGGCAGCCGCAGCCCGGTGCCGATCGCGGTGGCGTCGGGCGGGCCGCCCCACCCCCGCACCACCGCGGCGACCGAGCCCGCGGTCGGCTGGCCGGTGGCGGCCACGCTGTTGCCGAGGACGTCGAGCAGGCGCCGGGCGACGTCGGCGCGCAGGTGCGGTGGCAGCCCGTCCTGCTGCACGTCGTGCGCGAGGCGCGCGAGGCGCTGGACGACGGTCTCGGTGGCTGCCGCCGTCACGCCGCCACCGCCGCGACCGGCCGCACCGGCGACCCGGTGCCGCCGACGATGCGCAGCGGCGCCATGACGAACACGAACTCGGTGAGCCCCGCGGCGGCCGCGGGCTCGAGGTTCATGTGCTCGATGATGTGGATCCCGGCTTCGACGAGCAGCACCCGGTGCACCGGCAGCACGCTGTGCCCGGCGCCCGGCTTGATCTGCTCGTAGGCGGTGGTGTCCGCGCCGGTGGTCACCACTCCCGCCTCGGCGAGCCAGGCCCCCGCGTCCGGCGTGGGGCCGGGCACCCCGTCCTCCTGGCCGAGGTAGGTGGTGGGGTCGGTGTCGAAGTGCCGCGCCCAGCCGGTCCGGACCAGCACGACGTCGCCGCGGCCCACCTGCACGCCCGCGCTGTCGGCGGCGTCCTGCAGGTCGCGGGCCGTGACGCCGTAGCCGGCGGGGAGGACGTCCACGCCGTGCGTGCCCGCGACGTCGAGGAGGACGCCGCGGGTGAGCAGCGGCGGGGTGTGCTCGGCGCCGAGCTGGGAGAAGCGCCCGCCGCGCTGCGCCTCGGCCGCGTCGACGCCGCCGTGCAGGAGGCCGTCGTGGCTGACGTGCGAGAGCGCGTCGACGTGGGTGCCGACGTGCCCGCCGGTCACGATGATCTCGTTCGAGGCGGATCCGCCGTCCGGGCGGACCACGTCGCCGTGCCTGCGCGCGAGGCTCATGCGGAAACCGGGGTGGTTCGGGGAGCAGGGCATCCCGGTGAAGTGCGGCTGGCCGAGCTCGACGAGCCGGACGCCGCTGCTCACGGCGGCCAGTAGCGGGTCGGTCATCGGTCTCCTCCTGTGGGGGCGGCGAGTTCGAGCACGACGCGGGCGCGCTCGACGACGGCGGGGTCGACGAACCGCCCGTCCGCGTCGAGAACGGCGACCTCGCCGCGGGCACGGGCCTCGTCGGCCGTGCGGACGACGGCGGCGGCGCGGCGCACCTGCGCGGGAGTGGGGGTGTAGACGTCGTGGACGACGGGCAGCTGGCGCGGGTGCACCACGGATCGCCCGACGAAACCGGTGGCGCGCCCGCGTTCGCTGCTGGCGCGGAGCCCGTCGAGGTCGGCGACGTCGGTCCAGACGCTCTGCACCGGGGAGGGCAGGCCGGCGGCTCGGGCCGCGACGACGATCCAGCCGCGCGCCCAGTCGAGGCCGGCGTCGGAGACGAGCCGCAGGTCGGCCGAGAGGTCCGCCTCGCCGAGCCCGAGGCCGGCGACGAGCGGGTGTGCGGTGGCGAGCTCCGTCGCGCGGGCGAGGCCGGCAGCGGTCTCGATCACCAGTTGCATCGGGAGGCCGGTGCGCTCGCCGACGGCGCGGACCGTGCCGGGGTCGGCGCTGCGCGGGAGGCGGATGCCCGCGATCCCGGAACCGGTGACGGCGTCCAGGTCGGCATCGCCCCACGGGCCGTCGGGGTCGTTCACCCGGACCCACAGCTGCGGGCCGCCGGGCGCGACGGCGGCGACGGCGGCGGCGACCGCCTCGCGGGCAGCCGCCTTGCGGTCGGGCGGCACCGCGTCCTCGAGGTCCACGACCACGGCGTCGGCTCCGGCGACCAGCGCCTTCTGGACGCGGTCGGCGCGGTGGCCGGGGACGTAGAGCCAGGACCGGGGCACCCGGGTCACGCCGACTCCTGGCCGGCGTCGTCGGGGAGCCCGCCGCGCCACCCGAGCGCGCGGGAGATCCGGTCGGCCGCGTCGGTCAGCAGCGGTGCGAACCGCTCCCGGGCGGCGTCGTCGACGCGGTCGGCGGGGCCGCACACGGAGATCGCGCCGACGACGGTGCCGTCGAAAGCGAAGACCGGTGCCGCCACGGACGCGGCGCCGCTCTGCCGTTCGCCGATCGAGTGGGCGTAGCCGGCCGCGCGGACCTCGGCGAGCCGCGCGCGCAGCACGGCGCCGTCGGTGACGGTGCGGTGGGTCATCGCGGCGAGCTCGTCGGCGAGGACCGCCTCCTGCTCGTGGGGTGGGAGGAACGCGAGGATGCACGTGCTGGATCCGCCCGCGTGGAGCGGGAAGCGGCGGCCGACCTCCACGGTCATCTTGATCTCCTGCGTGCTCTCGACCTGGTCGAGGTACACACGACCATCGGGGACCCGGGCCGAGATCGTGGTGGTCTCGTCGGTGGCGGCCTGCAGCTCGCGCAGCACCGGCATCGCGACGGTGCGCACCTTCGACTCGCGCAGGGCCCTGGCGCCGAGGGCGGCGGACGCCGGGCCGAGCCGGTAGCCGCGCGACACGGGGTCGGCGGCGAGCAGGCCGCGGTCGGTGAGCGTCCGCAGGATGCGGTGCACCACGGCCTTGGAGAGCCCGAGCCGGCGCGCGATCGCCGAGACGCCCAGCGAGTCGGGGCCGTCGGTGAACAGGAGCAGGACGTCGGCGACCCGAGCCGCCGCCTCCGTGCCGTTGATGTCCGCCACGCCCCCGCCTTCCCCGACCGTTCCTGCGAGCGGAACGATAGTCGACGAGCGCGGCACGGTTCGTCAAGGGGAGTGGCCGCGATCGACGTGCATAACTCGGTTGTAACCGCTCTTCCCCTTGACCACGTCCGCCAACCAGTGCAGCATCCTCCGCACCAATGTTCCGGCGACCGGAACGAAGCCCCCACCGGGCAGGAGCAGACATGAGGAAGACCTGGATCGCCGCGCTGGCGTGCGCCCTCTCCTTCGGCCTCGCGGCCTGCGGCGGGTCGGCACCCTCCGGCGCCACGGACGACGCACCCGCGGGCGGGGTCAGCCCCGAGGGCACCATCAAGATCGGATCGCTGCACCCGCTCAGCGGCGCGGCCGCGGCCGACGGGCAGCAGATGGACAACGGCGCCAAGCTCGCCGTCGAGACGATCAACGCGGCGGGCGGCATCGCGGCGCTCGGCGGGGCGAAGCTCGAGCTGCTGAGCGCCGACACGCAGGGCAAGCCCGAGGTCGGGCAGAGCGAGGCGCAGCGGCTGGTGCAGGAGGGCGCGGTCGGCCTGGTCGGCACCTACCAGAGCGCGGTCACCGCGAACGTCTCGTCGGTGGCCGAGCGGAACAAGGTGCCGCTGGTCATCGACGTCTCCACCGCCGACTCGATCCTGGAGCAGGGCTACAAGTACACGTTCCGCGTGCAGCCCAGCTCCTCGGTGCTCGGCGCGCAGGCGGCGAAGTACCTGAGCGAGGTCTCCACCGCCGCGAACACCCCGGCCAAGACCGTGGCGATCCTGCACGAGCAGGGCCCGTTCGGGAGCGGGATCCGCGACTCGTTCACGGCGCAGGCGCAGGAGCTCGGCATGACGGTCGGCCCGGTCATCGCGTACGACGCGGCGAGCGTGCCCGACCTCACCACGCAGATGACGCAGGTCAAGGCCGCCGACGTGGACGTGCTGGTGGTGACCGGCTACTACCGCGACGGCGTGCTCGCGGCCCAGGCCGTGCAGACGGTGCAGCCGGGCGTCGACGCGGTGTTCGGCGTGGCCAACGGCGCGTTCGACCTGCCGCAGTTCCCGGCCGAGGTCGGCCAGGCGGGCGAGGGCTTCTTCGACGCGAACTACCACGCCGACATGACCAAGCCCGCGATGCAGGAGCTCGCCTCCCGCTACGAGCAGCAGTACGGCGACGCGATCCGCACCGGTGCGGTGCTCAGCTACGACGCGGTGCAGGTGATCGCCCAGGCGCTCGAGAAGGCCGGGGCGGCCGACCCCACGGCCGTGCGGGACGCCATCGCCTCCGGCGAGGTCGACACATTGCTGGCCAGCGGCGGCCCGATCGCGTTCGACGACACGGGTGAGAACCGCAACGCCATCCCGATCCTCATGCAGGTGCAGGGCGGTGCCGTCCGCCAGGTCCACCCGGACTCGTTCGCCGAGGCCGCTCCGCTCTACCCCGGTCAGCCGGCGCCCGCGGCGCGATGACCACCACGGCACCCGCCGACGCCCCGGCCCGCCCCCGGATCCCCTGGGGGCGGGTGGCGGCCGTGCTCGGCGTGATCGTCCTCGCGATCGTGCTCGCCTACGTGCAGTCGGGCAGCGGCATCGTCGTGTCCCAGGCAGTGATCACCGGGATCCTGGTCGGCGGGGTCTACGGCCTCGTCGCGATGGGCCTCACCCTGATCTTCGGCGTGCTCGACATCGTCAACTTCGCGCACGGGTCGTTCCTCGCGCTCGCGCTGTTCGCCACGTACTGGCTGGTGGCCTCCACCGGGATGCACCCCTACGTCGCGCTCGGCGTCTGTACCGTCCTGATGTTCGCGCTCGGTGCGCTCGTGCAGCGTGGCGTCCTCGCAGGCGCGATGGGTCGGCCGCTGGAGAACCAGCTGCTCATCACGCTCGGGCTGGCGATGGTGGTCGAGAACGCGCTGCTGCTGTTCTTCGGCGCCGACCCGCGCTCGGTCACCCTGCCCGGCGACCGCGGCGTGCCGATCCTCGGCGCGGTGGCCGACCTGTCGCGCATCCTCGCCTTCGCGGGGGCGATCCTGCTGGCCGGGCTGCTGTTCCTGCTGCTGCAGCGCACCCGCCTGGGCACGGCCATCCGCGCGGTGGCAGCCCACCACGTCGGCGCGGAGCTGGTCGGGATCGACACCCGCCGGATCCACATGGTGACGTTCGCGATCGGCACCGCGTGCGCGGGCGCGGCCGGCGCGCTCGTGGCCCCGCTCGTGACGATCGAGCCGACCACCGGCGCCCAGTTCAACATCATCGCGTTCATCGTGGTGGTGCTCGGCGGCATGGGCAACGTCGCCGGGGCGCTGGCGAGCGGCCTGGTCATCGGCCTCGCCGAGCAGGTGGGCGGGCTGCTCCTGCCGGGGCAGAGCCCGCTGCTGTCGGTCTTCATCGTGTTCGTGCTCGTCCTCTTCCTGCGCCCGCAGGGCCTGTTCGGGAGGTCCGGATGACGGCCGCACCCACCATGACCGACGAGCCCGCGCCGCCGGCCGCGCTGCCGCGGCAGCCGTGGAACCGCCACCTCACCGTGGTGGCCGTGCTGGCGGTGCTGCTCGTGCCGTTGCCGCTCGTGCTGCCCGGTGCGCAGGAGGCCGTGGTCGTCCGCGTTCTGATCTTCGCGATCCTGGCCATCGGCTGGAACGTCATGAGCGGTTTCGGCGGCATGTTCAGCTTCGGCCACGCCGCCTACTTCGGCCTCGGCGCCTACACCACGGCCTGGCTGCTCGTCGAGCACGACGTCTCGCCCTGGATCGGGATGGTCGCGGGCATGGCCGTCGCGGCGGGCTTCGCCACGGTCATCGGGTTCCTCGCCCTGCGCTACAGGCTGCGCGGCGCCTACTTCGCGCTCGCGACGTTCGCGTTCGCCGAGATGCTGCGGCTCTGGGCCACGAACAGCGACTTCGTGAACCGCGCCGAGGGCTACCACGTGCCGCTGCTGCCGGAGAACTCGTGGTGGTACCTGCAGTTCGAGCCGGGGTCGCCCAACTACTTCTGGATCGCGCTCGGGCTCACGGTCGCCGCGCTCGTCGTCAGCATCCTGTTCCTGCGGTCGCGGGCCGGGCAGTTCACCCTCGCCGCCCGCGACGACGAGGACGCGGCGGCGAGCGTCGGCATCCCCGTGATGCGCTACAAACTCGTGACGATGGCGCTCGCGGGCGCGATCAGCTCGGTCGCCGGCGCGTTCTACGTGCAGTACTACCTGTTCGTCGACCCCGACCTCGCGTTCGGGTCGAGCCAGTCGATCCAGGCGATCCTGCCCGCCGTGATCGGCGGCGTCGGCACGGTCTGGGGCCCGGTGATCGGGGCGGCCGTGCTCGGCCCGCTGTCCGACGTCACCGCGACGGTGCTGCGCAACCCGCCGCCGTTCCTGGAGTTCCTGCAGGGCCGGGGCGGTCTCGACGTGATCCTCTACGGGGTCCTGCTGATCGTGATCATCCTGCTCCTGCCCAAGGGCATCTACGGGGCGCTGCGCGACAGGTGGTCGCGCCGATGAGCCTGCTGCGCGTGGAAGGGCTCACGAAGTCCTTCAAGGGCCTGCGTGCCGTGGACGACGTCGGTTTCGAGGTGGCCGAGGGGGCCATCCTCGGGATCATCGGACCCAACGGCGCCGGCAAGACCACCACGTTCAACCTGGTGACGGGCGCGCTCGCCCCGGACGCCGGCGCCGTGCACCTCGACGGCACGGACATCACCGGCCGCCCGCCGCACCGCGTGCTCGCCGCCGGGATGGCGCGCACGTTCCAGCTGATGCGCCCGTTCTACTCGATGAGTGTGCTGGAGAACGTCACGATCGCGGTGCTCGCGGGCGGCGGGTCCCGGCGGAACGCGCGCACCACGGCCGCGGAGGTGATCGAGCGGGTCGGCCTCGGCCGGTGGCGCGACGCACCCAGCGAGGGCCTCCCCACGGCCGCGCTCAAGCGCCTCGAGCTCGCCAGGGCGCTCGCGAGCAGGCCACGCGTGCTGCTGCTCGACGAGGTGCTGGCCGGCCTCGTGCCCGCCGAGCGCGAACCGGTGATGGACCTGCTCGACGAGCTGCGCACCCAGGACGGCGTCACGCTCGTGTTCGTCGAGCACATCATGGCGGCGGTCATGCGCCTGTCCGACTCGGTCCTCGTGCTCGACCTGGGGCGGGTGCTCACCCACGGCGCGCCCGAAGAGGTCACGCGGGACCCGCGGGTGATCGAGGCCTACCTCGGGGAGGAGCCCGATGCTGACCGTTGAGGGCCTGTCGGCCGGCTACCACCACCTGCAGATCCTGCACGGCATCGGCCTGACCGTCGGCGAGGGTGAGATCGTCGCCGTCGTCGGGGGGAACGGGGCGGGCAAGACCACCACGCTGAAGACGATCTCCGGGATGCTGGCGCCGACCGCGGGCACCGTGACGTTCCGCGGCGACCCCGCCGTCGGGGTGCGGCCCAGCGAGCTGGTGCGGCGCGGGCTCGTGCACGTGCCGGAGGGCCGGGCGCTCTTCGGCCCGCTCACCGTGCTGGAGAACCTGCGGATGGGCGCCTGGACGCGCGGCGGGAAGCAGGTCGACGACGACCTCGCCGAGGTCTTCGCGCTCTTCCCGATCCTCGCCGAACGCCGCAGGCAGTCGGCCGAGACGCTCTCCGGGGGCCAGCAGCAGATGCTCGCGATCGGGCGGGCGCTGATGGCCCGCCCGCGGCTGCTGATGCTCGACGAGCCGTCCACCGGGCTGTCGCCGAAGCTCACGTGGGCCGTCCTCGACGCCGTGCGGGCGATCCGCGACCGGGGCGTCGCCGTGCTGCTGGTGGAGCAGAACGCCGCGCAGGCCCTCGACATCGCCGACCGCGCCTACGTGCTGGAGAGCGGCAGCATCGTGCTCAGCGGCACCGGCTCCGAACTGGCCCGGGACGACCGCGTCCGCGCCGCATACCTGGGGTTGTGATGGACGCTGCCGGAGCGACGGCCAAGGCCGGGGCGTGGGCCGCCGCGCTGCGCTGGGACGACGTCCCGCCGCGCGTGCGGGAGCGGCTCGAACTGGTGCTGCTCGACACGCTCGGGGTGGCCCTGGCCGGGGCGCGGGAGCCGGAGCAGCGGCGGCTCGTGGAGGCGTGGCGTCCGGCGGACGGCCCCGCTCCCCTGCTGGGCGCGGGCCGCACCACCACCGTCGAGGCATCCGCGTGGCTGAACGCGGCCGCGCTCGTGCGGCTGGAGCTCGACGAGGGCAACAAGTACGCCAAGGGCCATCCCGCGGCGCACGCGTTCCCCGCCGTGCTGGCGCTGGCCGCCGAGCGGGGTGCGTCCGGCCCGGAGACCATGGCCGCGCTCCTCGTGGCGTACGAGGTGGCGAGCCGGTTCGGGCGGGCCACGAGCCTGCGGGCCGGTGCCCACCCGCACGGGTCGTGGGGTGTGGCCGGGGCGGCCGCCGGGTGCGCCCGGCTGCTCGGCCTCGGCGCGGACGACGTCGCGGCGGCGATCGACACCGGGGCCGGGCTGCCGGTCGCGGGCCACTTCGGCAGCGCGCTGGACGGCAACCCGGTGCGCGACGCGTGGATGGCCGCCTCCAACCTCTCCGGCCTCGCCGCCGCCCGGATGGCGCTGGGCGGCGTCGCCCGCAACACCGGAACCGCCGCGATCGCGCTGGGCGAGCTGCTCGGCGGGTTCGACCCGGACGCGGTGGCCGACGGGCTCGGCGAGCGCTGGGACGTCGAGCTGGGCTACTTCAAGCGGTACGCGGCCTGCTCGTTCACCCACCCGGCCGCCGACGTGGTGCTCGCGCTCCGCCCCGAGATCCCGGTCGACGACGTGCGGGAGGTCGTGGTCGAGACGCACGCGCTCGCGGCCGGGCTCACCCGCACGACCTGGGACTCCCGGCTGGGCGCGCTGTTCTCCACCCCGTTCGTCGTCGCATCCGCGCTGGTCCACGGGCACGTGCGCCCGGCAGCGTCGAGCGGCGCAGCCCTGCACGATCCCCGCGTCGAGGCGCTCGCGGCCCGGGTGGTGGTCCGGGAGGCCCCCGACCTCACCGCGCGGCTCCCCGACGAGCGCGCCGCGCGCGTAACCGTCCGGCTCCCGTCCGGGGACGTCACGCGCGAGGTGCCGAACCCGGTGGGCGACAGCGCCCACCACCCGATGGACGCCGCCGCGCTGCAGGACCTGCTGGCGGAGCTGCTCGGCTCCGCCACGGCCATCGAGGTCGCCCGGTGCAGCGCCGAGCTCGCGGCGGCCGGCGACGTCTCGATCCCGCTCAGGAGGCTTGCGTGCGCATCCACGCCGTGACACCGATCCACGTCGACGCCGGCGAGCTGGCCCGCCGCCAGGAGCGCTACGACGCGCTGTGCCCGCCGGGCCTGCACCTCGAGCTGCACGACATCGGCCCGGACGCGCCGCGCGCGCTGGACACCGCCGAGGAGGTCCGCGAGTCCGAGCGGCTCGTCGTCGACGCACTGCGGGCCGCCCCGCCCGGGTACGACGTGCTCCTGCCCGACTGCGTCCTCGACCCCGGCGTCAGCCTGCTGCAGGGCGAGCTGCCGGTCGTCGGCATCCTGCGCCTGTCGATGGGCTGGCAGGTGCTCACCGGACGGCGCGCGGGGGCGGTGGCCCGCAACAAGGCCATCGCGGACGAGCTGGCCGGCAAGGTGGCGGAGTACGGCTGGTCCGGGCAGTTCACCGGCGTCCGCGTGCTCGACCTGGACGTGGACGCGATCGCGGACGCCCAACGCTGGGACGACGCGGTCGGCGGCGCTCTCGCGGCGCTGGAGGGTGACGGGGCGGCGGCCGTCATCAACGGCTGCTCGGCCGTGGCCGTGCCGGAGCGGCCCGGGCTGCCCGTGGTGGACCCGACGGCGCTCGCGCTGCGCGTGCTGGCGGCCGGGGCATGAGCGGGACGGGACCCGACCTCGTCGTCGCGGGAGCGGGCGGCGGGCTCGTCGCCGCGCTGCGGGCCGCGCAGCAGGGCCTCGACGTGCTGGTGGTCGAGGCGAGCGAGCACTACCGCCGCGGGAACAACACCTCGATGTCCACGGCGATGATCCCCGGGGTCGGCACGGGCTGGCAGCGGGCCGCCGGCATCGCGGACTCCCCCGACCTCTTCGTCGACGACGTCCGGCGCAAGACGAAGGGCACCGGGGACGAGCGGCTGGCCCGCGCGCTCGCGGAGGTGAGCCCGCGGCTCGTCGAGTGGCTGGCCGACGACACCGGCCTCGCGCTCTCCCTCGTCACCGATTTCCACTACCCCGGCCACTCGGTCGACCGCTGCCACACGGTGGAGGGCCGGCACGGCACGGTGCTGCTCGACCACCTCGCCGCCGCGGTGGCCGCCTCGCCCCGGATCGACGTCATGGCGCCGGCCCGGCTCGTCGACGTGCGGGTGGACGACGCGGGCGCGGTGCGCGCGGCCGTCGTGGAGACGCCCGACGGCGCCCGCGAGGAGATCGGGACGCCGGCCGTGCTGCTGGCCACGAACGGCTACGGCGCCGACCCCGGGCTCGTCGCCCGGCACTGCCCGGAGATCGCCGGCGCCGTCTACCACGGCAGCGAGACCTCCCGCGGCGACGCGCTGCGCATCGGGGAGGCGCTCGGCGCGCAGACCGCCTTCCTCGACGCCTACCAGGGCCACGCCGCGCTCGCCCAGAAGTCGGCCACGCTGGTCGGCTGGGCCACCGTCATGCACGGCGGGGTCGTGCTCGACCTCACCGGCCGCCGCTTCGGCGACGAGACCACCGGCTACTCCGAGTACGCCGCTGTGCTCGCGGGACGGCCGGACGCCACGGGGTGGCTGGTGTTCGACCGGCGCATCCACGACGCGTGCCTGCCGTTCACCGACTTCCGCCAGACCGTCGACTCCGGTGCGCTCGTCTGGGCCGACGATGCCGAGGCCCTGGCCGAGGCGACCGGGCTCCCTGCCGGCGAGGTCGCCGCGGAGCTCGGCGCGCCGGCCCGGGTCGACGGGGCCGACCGCTTCGGCCGCACCGACTTCGAGGCACCGCTGGAGCCGCCCTACGCGGCGGTCCGCGTGGTGCCCGCGCTGTTCCACACCCAGGGCGGGCTCGTCGTCGACGGATCCGCCCGCGTGCTCCGGACCGACGGCGCCCCGATCCCCGGGCTCTACGCCTCCGGCGGCGCCGCGGCCGGTATCTCCGGCCACGGCGCGTCCGGCTACCTGGCCGGCAACGGCCTCCTCCCAGCGCTGGGCCTGGCGTTCCTGGCCGCCGATCACGTCGCCTCGACGGAAGGACCCCGATGAAGAAGATCCAGACCCTGATCACGAACGTCACCGTCGTGCGGCCCGACACCGGTGCCCCGGACGGGGACAGCCTGGACATCGGCATCGCGGACGGGAAGTTCGTGCGCGTCGAGGCGGGCATCCCCGCCGAGGAAGCCGAGACCGTCGTCGACGGCCGCGGCCTGCTCGCCTTCCCCGGTGGCGTCGACGCCCACCAGCACTGGGGGATCTACAACCCGCTGGCGGAGGACACCGCCACCGAGAGCCGTGCGAGCGCGCAGGGCGGGGTCACCACGGGCCTGACCTACATGCGCACCGGGCAGTACTACCTCAACCGCGGCGGCCCCTACTCCGAGTTCTTCCCGCAGGTGCTCGCGAGCAGCGCGGGGCGCTCGTACATCGACTACTCCTTCCACCTCGCGCCGATGTCGAAGCAGCACATCGACGAGATCCCGGCGATCGTCGAGGACTTCGGCGTGACCTCGTTCAAGATCTTCATGTTCTACGGCAGCCACGGCCTGCACGGGCGCTCGTCGGACCAGAGCTCGTTCCTCATGATCCCGCCGGACGAGCGCTACGACCTCGCGCACTTCGAGTTCGTCATGCGCGGCATCCAGGAGGCCCGGGAGAAGCTGACCGACGTCGCCCCGTACGTCTCGCTGTCGCTGCACTGCGAGACCGCGGAGATCATGACCGCGTACACGAAGCTCGTGGAGCAGGACGGCACGCTCGAGGGCCTCGCCGCCTACAGCGCGTCGCGCCCGCCGCACTCCGAGGGCCTCGCCGTCACGATCGCGTCGTTCCTCGCCGACGAGACCGGCCTGCCGACTATCAACCTGCTGCACCTGTCGTCGCGCAAGGCGATGAAGGCCGCCATGCTGATGGCGAAGACGTTCCCGCACGTCGACTTCCGCCGCGAGGTGACCATCGGGCACCTGCTCGCCGACATCGACACCGCCAACGGGATCGGGTCCAAGGTCAACCCGCCGATCCGCTCCCGCGAGGACGTCGAGGCGCTGTGGGAGCACGTGCTCGCGGGCGACGTGAGCTGGGTCGTCTCCGACCACGCCTGCTGCAAGGACGAGACGAAGTTCGGCGACCCACGCGAGGACGTCTTCGCCGCGAAGTCCGGCTTCGGCGGCGCGGAGTACCTGCTGCCGGGCCTGGTCAGCGAGGGCCGCCGGCGGGGTCTGTCGAACCAGCGGATCGCCCAGCTGACGTCGTGGAACCCCGCGCAGCGCTTCGGCCTGGTCGGCAAGGGCACGATCGCCCCCGGCTACGACGCCGACCTCTGCCTCGTCGACACGTCCTCGTCGTGGACGGTGCACGCCCAGGACTCGCTCTCGACGCAGGAATACACGCCGTTCGAGGGTTTCGAGCTGGGCGCGCGCGTCACCGACACGTGGGTGCGCGGCCACCACGTGCTCGACCGCGGCAACGTCGTCGGCGACCCGCAGGGGCAGTACGTGCGCCGGCCCCAGACCAACCGATGACCGGCCCGCTCGAGGGGATCCGGGTCCTCGACGCCTCGACGATCCTCGCCGGACCGCTGGTGGCTCAGATCCTCGGCGACTACGGGGCCGACGTCGTGAAGATCGAGCACCCCACCCGCGGCGACGGGATGCGCGGCCACGGGCTCGACAAGGACGGCGAGCCGCTGTGGTGGAAGATGATCAGCCGCAACAAGCGCACGGTGGGGCTCTACCTCGGCGACCCCGACGGCGCGCAGGTCTTCCGCACGCTCGCCCGCACGGCCGACGTCGTCATCGAGAACTTCCGGCCCGGCACCCTGGAGCGCTGGGGCCTGGGCTACGACGTACTCTCCGCGGACAACCCCGGGCTGATCCTGCTGCGCGTCACCGGCTTCGGGCAGCGCGGGCCGTACGCGAAGCGGGCGGCGTTCGGCACGCTCGTGGAGTCGATGAGCGGATTCGCCCACCTCACCGGCCAGCCCGACGGCCCGCCCACGCTGCCCGCCTTCGGGCTGGCCGACTCGATCGCGGGCATGGCCGGAGCCGCCGCGGTGTCGATGGCGCTCTACCGGCGCCAGCTCGACGGCCAGGGCCAGGAGATCGACCTCGACCTGCTCAGCCCGATCATGACGGCCGTCGGGCCCGGCGTGATCTACGCCGACCAGCTGGGCATCGACCAGGAGCGCACCGGCAACCGCTCGACGTTCAACGCGCCGCGCAACACCTACCGCACCGAGGACGGGCAGTGGGTGGCGATCTCGACGAGCGCAGGCAGCATCGCCCACCGCGTGCTGGAACTGGTGGGCCACCCCGAGGTCACCCAGGAGGCGTGGTTCGCGACCGGCCGCGGGCGCGCCCAGCACGCCGACCTGCTCGACGAGTACGTCGGGAGCTGGATCGCCGAGCGCACTCGCGACGAGGTGACCGCCGCGTTCGAGGAGGCAGGCGCCGCCGTCGCCCCGATCTACCGGCCCAGCGAGCTCCTCACCGACCCGCAGGTCCAGGCCCTCGACATGATCACCACCGTGGACGATCCGGAGCTGGGGCCGGTGCGCATGCAGAACGTCGTGTGGCGGATGGGCCGCACGCCCGGCAGCATCCGCTCGACCGGACGCGCCCTGGGCGCCGACACCGACGAGGTGCTGACCGGGGCCGGCCTCTCCGAGAGCGAGGTGGCCGCCCTGCGCGAGCGGGGCGTGGTGCGCTGACCAGGTGTTCTCCCGCTGGGACGTGACGCGGGCCGTCCGACGTACTTACGCTGGGTGGGACGTTGCAGGACGGGACGAACCAAGGGCGGTTCCCCACCATGACCGAAGTGCAGAGCCCCGGCACGGCGCCGGGTCCGGTCCGCAACGACGCGGGCGGTCTCGGCCTCCCCGCCCCGGCGGCACCCAGCGGACGGCCCACCCGGGGCGTCACCAACCACGACTGGTGGCCGGGCCGGGTCGACGTCGACGTCCTGCGCAAGCACGCCCCCGCCTCCGACCCGATGGGCGAGGAGTTCGACTACGCCGCGGAGTTCCAGACCCTCGACCTCGACGCCGTGGCCCGCGACATCGACGAGGTGCTGACCACGTCCCAGGACTGGTGGCCCGCCGACTTCGGCCACTACGGCCCCCTCGTGCTGCGGATGGCCTGGCACTGCGCGGGCACCTACCGGGTGCGCGACGGCCGCGGCGGCGCGAGCGCCGCCATGCTGCGGTTCGCCCCGCTGAACAGCTGGCCCGACAACCGCAACCTGGACAAGGCCCGCCGGCTGCTGTGGCCGGTCAAGAAGAAGTACGGCCGCAAGCTGTCCTGGGCCGACCTGATGGTCTTCGCGGGCAACCGCGCCCTGGAGTCGATGGGCTTCAAAACCTTCGGCTTCGCCGGCGGCCGGGAGGACGTGTGGGAGCCCGACGAGGACGTCTACTGGGGTCCCGAGCACGCCTGGCTCGGCGACGAGCGCCACGACGGCGTCCGTGACCTGGAGGAACCCCTGGCCGCCGACCAGATGGGCCTCATCTACGTCAACCCGGAGGGGCCGAACACGGTCCCGGACCCGCTGACGTCGGCCCGGGACATCCGCGACACGTTCCACCGCATGGGCCTGAACGACGAGGAGACCGTCGCGCTCATCGTCGGCGGGCACACGTTCGGCAAGACCCACGGCGTCGCCGACCCGGAACGCCACCTCGGCCCCGAACCCGAGGGCGCCCCGATCGAGGACCAGGGCATGGGGTGGCGCAACAGCCACGGCACTGGGAAGGGCGCGGACACCGTCGCCAGCGGGCTGGAGGGCACCTGGACGCCCACCCCGACGCAGTGGGACAACACCTTCCTCGAGAACCTGTACGGCATCGAGTGGGACCTGGAGCTGAGCCCGGCGGGGCTGTGGCAGTGGCTCCCGCGCGGCGGCGCGGCGGAGGGCACGGTGCCGGACGCCCACGACCCGGAGAAGCGGCACCACCCGACGATCCTCACCACGGACCTCGCCCTGCGGCTCGACCCGATCTACGGGCCGATCTCGCGCCGCTTCCTCGAGCACCCCGACCAGCTGGCCGACGCGTTCGCGCGCGCCTGGTTCAAGCTCACCCACATCGACATGGGGCCGATCCAGCGCTACCTCGGCCCGCTCGTACCGCAGGAGCAGCTGATCTGGCAGGACCCGGTGCCGCCCGTCGACCACGAGCTCGTCGACGCCGCCGGCGTCGCCGCCCTGAAGGAGCGGGTGCTGGCCTCCGGGTTGTCGGTGCCCGACCTCGTGTCCACGGCGTGGGCGGCGGCCTCGACGTTCCGCATCAGCGACCGGCGCGGCGGCGCCAACGGCGGCCGGATCCGCCTCGAACCGCAGCGCAACTGGGACGTCAACGACCCCGACGCGCTGGCGCGCGTGCTGCGGACCCTGGAGGAGATCGCGGAGTCCTCCGAGCAGCCGATCTCCGTGGCCGACCTCGTCGTGCTCGCGGGCTGCGCCGCCGTCGAGAAGGCGGCCGCGGATGCCGGCGTCCCCGTCGAGGTGCCGTTCACGCCGGGCCGGACCGACGCCTCGCAGGAGCAGACCGACGTCGAGTGGTTCGCCGCGCTCGAACCCACGGCCGACGGCTTCCGCAACTGGCGCGGCAAGGGCGCCCGCCTGCCCTCGGAGCACCTGCTCGTCGACCGGGCCAACCTGCTCACGCTCACCCCGCCGGAGATGACGGTGCTGGTGGGCGGCATGCGGGCACTCGGCGCCACGCACAAGCAGTCGCCGCGCGGCGTCCTCACCGCCACCCCCGGCAGGCTCACCAACGACTTCTTCACGAACCTGCTCGACATGGACATCACCTGGGAGCCGCGCGCCAAACACTCCGACACCTACATCGGCCACGACCGCGACAGCGGTGAGGTCCGGTGGACCGCGAGCCGCGCCGACCTGATCTTCGGCTCGCACTCGGAGCTGCGGGCGCTCGCCGAGGTCTACGCGAGTGACGACGCGCGCGAGAAGTTCGTGCGCGACTTCGTGGCGGCGTGGGTCAAGGTCATGAACCTCGACCGGTACGACCTCGCCGACAGACGAACATCCGGTCCTCACCGGAGCTGACGTAGGAGCAGCCGGTGGCGCGCAGCTCGCTCTCCACGCCGCTGTCGGCCAGCGCCGCGCGCAGCTCGTCCAACGCGGGGAAGGCCGTCCCGGACGTGTCGTGCACCGGGAACACGCGCACCTCGCCGTCGGTCACGCGGGCGAGCTCCACCAGGCAGCGGTGGTGCTCGTCGAGGTCGAACACCTCGGGGTAGACGAACAGCAGGAACCCGCTCACCGCCAGACGGAAGTGACCGTCGTCGAACGGGAGGTCGGGCAGGCTCGCGGCCACGTACCGCCGGCCGTCGAGGGCGAAGTCCGCGGCGAACTCCTCCAGCCCGCGCCGGAAGAACGCGTCGACGGCGTTCGGGGACACCAGATAGCCCCAGTTGAAGTTGTCGGGCCGGGCCCGGTGCCACGCCACCACCCGGTCCAGGTCGGCCCGCGCCCGCGCCAGCAGCTCCGCCCGGTCCGCCGCGTAACCGGGATCGACGCTCACCGCCGTGCCGCCGAGGGCGCGCAGCTCCGCGCCGAACGACGCGGCACCGCCGGGGCAGTCGAGGATCGGTCCCGCCACCAGCTCCTCGTCGGTGAGCAGGAACATGTCGCGGTAGGCCTCGAGCGGGCGCGACGTGACGGCCAGCCCGCCGAGCTGCCCGCCGGCCGCGACCGTGCTCGTCGACGGGGTGTCCGGTCGTGTGTTCACGGCTGGACGAGCGCCGGAGCCACCGCCGAAATACGGTTGTCCGCGCCGCTCCGGTCGCTGGCAGTCTGGGCGTGTGTCCCGCTGGACGCCGCGCCTGCGGCTCGACCCGGTCGGCCCGGCCAACGCCGAGGACCTGTGGCTCGTGCACGCCGACGACCAGGTGTGGCCGTGGTACCACGACGATCGGCCCAGCATCGAGGACGCGCGGGAGTGGGCCGCGTCGATGGCCGGCTCGTGGCGCTCCCACGGCGTCCACAAGTGGATCGCCTACGACCGCGCGGGCGGCGAGGTCGTCGGCCGCGGCGGGCTGTCGCGCACGCCCGCCGACGACGACTGGGGCCAGATCCACGCGTTCCTCCCCGACCGGCCGTGGGTGCGCGAGGTGCACGCGGCGCGCTCGCCGTTCCCCGCGCACGCGCACTGGCTCGAGATCGGGTGGGCCCTGCGCGGCGGGTACCGCGGCCGCGGCTACGCGGCCGAGATCGGGCGCGCCGGGCTGGCGTACGCCTTCGACGTCCTCGGCGCGCGCGCCGTCGTGTCCTGCACCGTCCGGCACAACACGCGCTCCCGCGCCGTCATGGAGCGCATCGGCATGCGCTACGCCGGGGAGATCCGCAGCCGTGGCCGCGTCGAGGGCGTCGCCGGGGAGCGCGACGACGCGCCGTACGCGGTGTGCGTGCTGCTGCGCGAGGACCGGGACCGGTGACGGCCCTTCCGCGGGACCGGCTCCGGCACGTCTACTGGATCGGCGGCGGCAGCGGTGCCGGGAAGTCGACGATCGCGCATCGGCTCGCGGCGCGGCACGGGATGACGGTGTACGCGACTGACGACGTCATGGCCGACCACGCGCGCCGGAGCACTCCCGAGACCGCGCCGGAGCTGTGCCGCTTCCTCGGCATGAGCATGGACGAGCGCTGGGTGACCCGCACACCCGAGGTCATGCTGGAGACGTTCCACTGGTTCCGCGGCGAGGCCTTCGACCTCGTCGTCGAGGACCTGCTGCGACTGCCCCCGGGACGCGGCGTCGTCGCCGAGGGGTTCCGATTGCTGCCCCACCTGGTGGAGCCACTGCTCACCGACCCGAGCCAGGCGATCTGGCTGCTCCCGACACCCCGGTTCCGCTGGTCGGCCCTGAACAGCCGCGGCACGTCCTGTGACATCCCGGGCCGCACGAGCGACCCGGAGCGCGCCCAGCGCAACCTCCTCACCCGGGACCGCCTCTTCACCGACCGCCTCGCCGCGGAGACGGCGAGCCGCGGCCTGCCCGCCGCCACCGTCGACACGGCGACGAGCGAGGAGGAGCTCCTCGCGCTCGTCGCGGAGCGGTTCGGGCTCGCGTGATCAGGACTCCCGGTACAGCACGAGGTGCTCGTGGTGGAGCACCCCGTCGCGGATGTCGCCGGTGGCCGTGAAGCCGGTGTCGTCCACGTAGTCCAGGTGCGCGCCCGTCACCGTGTACCGGCCGGTGTACGCGCCGGCCCGGTCGCCGCGGGCCTCGTCGTAGCGGCCGTCGGCGCGCAGCTCCTGGCGGATGTAGCCGTCGGCGGTGACCCACATGCCGACGACGTCGACCGCGTTCTCGGTGTCGCTCATGCCGTCCACGGTGCAGGCGGCCGCTCCCCGGTGGCAGGGTGCGCTTCTCCCAGGGAGCGGGCGGCCGGTCACCCCCGTCCGACGTCCCGGACGAAGACGATCCCGTCGTAGCGCGGCAGGTGGGCCGGGTCGAGCGGGGCGTAGCCGAACCAGGGGGACATGCGGGCGACGAGCCCCGTCGGATCGAGATCGGCGGGGTCGACGAGGCACCGCAGCGTGGGCAGCGCGGACAGGCGCCCCTCGATCGTGGTCGCGGGCGGTTCCCCCACGCCGTGGTGGTGGATCGTGCCGAGGGCCATCGCCAGGAAGCCGTACTCCTCCCCCAGGTGTGCGTCCACGAGCGCCCCGGCGCTCCACCAGCTCACCCGCAGGTCGCCCATCGCCATCGAGCTCTCGTCCCGCTGGAGGTGGGCGTTGTGCGCGAAGGCCAGCACCGGTCCCCGTTCGGCGGCGGCGAGGAGGTTGTCGGCCATCATCCGGTCGCGCAGGCCGCACAACCGGGACACGCGGTGCGGCGACGGGTCGGCCATCCCGTGGTGGTAGCGCAGCAGCCCGGTGGCCGTGCGCCCGTACAGGCGGGCCCGCTCCCAGTCGTCGCGCGACCCCGTGGCGAGCAGGCGCGGCGCTTGCGTGGCGAGCACCGCCACGAGGTCGTCGGCGACCAGCCGCAGCTCCCGGGCCTCGGCCGACCGCCCGATCGACCGCGCCGGGTCCATCATCGCGGCGGGCTCGGTCCACCGGTCGTCCGCGCCGAGGAGCCGGTCGAGCGTCTCCGCGGTGCACGGGAGCAGGTCCTCCCCCAGCCCCTTGGCGAGGTAGTCGTGGAGTGCGGTGAGGGCCTGCCGTGGGCTCGCGGCGCCGGTGATCTCCAACGGGCCGTCGGCGCCGGCGAAGCGGACCTGCTCGGCCGCGGGCCGTCCCTCGTTGTGCTCGCGCATCCACCGCACGAGCTCGCGGTTGGCCGCCGACGCGCCGAACCCGTGGCTGAACCCGCGCTCCATGACCTCGTCGAGGCTGCCCGCGCCCGAGGTGACGTGGTCGTCCACGAGCAGGCCCGCCATGCAGTCGCTCTCGAGCGCGACCGTCCTATAGCCGTGCTGCTCGACGAGCTCCCGGAAGAGCGCGTTGCGCACGTCGAGCAGGTCGTCCTCGCCGTGCGTCGGCTCGCCCAGGGCGAGCAGCCTGGGCCGGGCCGGGAACTTCGCCATCACGGTGGCCGCGTCGATGTCGGTGGTCATGCCCGTCAACCGTATCGTTGAACCCTCGGTTGGAACTTTGGCTGGAAAAGTGCAGGACGATGGCGCGAAACCCTCAAACCCGGCTGCGGCCGGTCGACCTGGCTCGCGCGCACGGGTTGTCCACCCAGGCGGTCCGGAACTACGAGGAGACCGGCGCCCTGCCGGCCGCGGACCGCACCCGCCACGGCTACCGCACCTACACCCCGCTGCACGCGCAGGCCCTGCGCGCGTTCCTCGCGCTGGTGCCCGCCCACGGCCACCGGAGCGCCACGGCGATCATGCGCGCCGTGCACGCAGGAGACCCCGACGAGGCGTTCCGGCTCATCGACGAGAGCCACGTCCAACTCCTCGAGGACCGCCGAACCCTGCGCGCCGTGCAGAACGCGCTGCGCGACCTGGAGCCGGTGGTGGTCTCGGAGCGCGGCGTCACGTTCATCGGGCCGCTGGCCCGCAGGCTCGGGATCCGGCCCGCGACCCTGCGCGCGTGGGAACGCGCGGGGCTGGTGCGCCCGCACCGCGACCCGCACACCGGGTAACGCGTCTACGACGAGGCCGACGTGCGCGACGCCCGCATGGTCCACCAGCTCCGGCGGGGCGGCTACCTGTTGGAACAGATCGCCCCGCTGATCGACCAGGTGCGGGCGGCCGGAGGGCTGGAGCCGCTGGACGCTGCTCTGCAGGAGTGGAACGCCCGGCTGGCCGCCCGCGGGCGCGCCATGCTCGCGGGCGCGGCCGAGCTGGAGGCGTACCTGCGCGACGCGCGGTAACGCGAGCACCACGGTGGGCGACTCACGGCGAGATCGAAAGGAGCCTCGGAGTCCCCATGCTTCAGCAGATCGCCGAGCTCGTCGGCGTGGTCGTCTGGCCGACGGTGCTCGTGTTCGTGGTGCTCCTCTTCCGCCGCTCCCTGCGCGGCCTCATGGAACGGGACAACTTCTCGGTCAAGGCACCCGGCGGGTTCGAGCTCTCCGCGAGCCGGCGCGCCGAAGCCGCCGTCGCGCTCGCCGACGCGACCCAGACCAAGGACGGCCAGCCGGTCAGCGCATCCGCAGCCCTGGAGACGGTGGACGACGCGGCGCGCACCGTGCAGCGCGCCGGCGTGGCGCCGCGCATCCTCTGGGTGGACGACGTGCCGAGCAACAACCGCTACGAGCGCAACGCGCTGGCGGCGATCGGGATCGCGGTGGACCTCAGCACCTCCACCGACGACGCACTCGAGCGGATCCACGCGGGCACGACCTACGACGTGATCATCTCCGACATGGCCCGCCCGCCGAACCGGCAGGCCGGCTACGAGCTGCTGGAGAAGCTGCGCGCCGAGGGGAACCGCACCCCGTACATCATCTACGCGGGGTCGACGAGCCCGGACCTCTTCGACGAGGCGGTCCGGCGCGGCGCCGAGGGGTGCACGAACCGGCCGCAGGAACTGATCGACATGGTGCTCAACGTGCTGCGCCGGAGCCCGTCCGCGCAGGCCGCGTCGGCGCGCACGCGGTCCGTCACGGGGCGAGCGTCGTGAACGCCACGACGTTGTCGACGTAGTGCCCCGTCGCCTCGTCGAACGCCCCGCCGCACGTCACGAGGTTCAGCCGGATCGCGTCGTCGGCGAGGTAGATCCGCTCCCCGGGGAACTCGTCCTTCGCGAAGGACTCCACCGACTCCACGACGAACCGCAGCCGGTTGCCGCCCTCCTGGTCGACGAACACCTCGTCGCCCGGCGCGAGCGTGGCCAGGTCGGCGAACAGCCCCGGCTGCCCCTTCTGCCCGGCCGGCGTGAGCCCGTCCACGTGGGCGGCGATGACGGCCGAGCCGCGCTGGCCCGGCTTCGTCTCGTCGCCGTCCTCGGCGACCTTCCCGCCCGCGTACCAGCCGGCGATCTCCGGCTGCTCGACCGGCGGCACCTGGATGGTGCCGTCGGGGTTCAGGCCGAGGTCGATCAGCTCGGACTCGGCGCCGAGCTTCGGGATCGAGACCGCCACCGGGTCGGCGACCACGGGCAGCGCCGGCGACGCCGGTGCCGGGGCGGGCACCCCGGGCGTGGTGGCCGAGCACCCGCCGACCAGGAGGGCGGCGAGCGCCACGAGCCCGACGACCGGCCTCACCGGCCCGCTCCGGTGGCGACGCCGCCGACCGGGACCGGGATGGAGTCGCCGTAGGAGTGGTTGCTCACGGAGACCGTCCTGCCGCCGCTCGACGAGTCGCCGTCGCCGTCGCCGTCCTCGCTGTCGCCGTCGTCGCCGCGGCCGTTGTCGTCGTCGTGGTCGCCGGAGCCGCCCCACTCGCAGCCGATGCCGTCATCGTCGGCGTCGAGGTGGCTCGCGTAGCCGTCCTCCCACCAGTAGATCGGCGCTGCGCCCGCCTCGCGCGCCTCGGCGCAGTTCTCGTAGCGGACGCCGTCGTGGTCGCCGGGACCGTCCCACTCGCAGCCGATGCCGTCATCGTCGGCGTCGAGGTGACCGGCGAAGCCGTCCTCCCACCAGTAGATCGGTGCCGCACCCGCCTCCCGCACCTCGGCGCAGTCCTCGTAGCGGACGCCGCCGTCGTCGCTCCCGTCGTCACCGCCGTGGTCGTCCGGGTCGTCGTGGCACCACCCGGGGCGCCCGACCACGAAGGCGGCGTCCTCGACCTCGAGCTCGACCTCGGCGGGCTCCTCATCGCTGCTGTCACCGCTGTCATCACCGCTGTCGGAGTCCTCGTCCGGCTCGGGCTGCGGCTCGGGATCGTCCAGGTCGGGCGCCTCCGTGGGTTCGTCACGGGGCAGCGTCGGCTCGGGCAGCTCGATGGACGGCGCCTCCGTGGGTAGCGGCGCCACGACGTCCGGCTCCGGGACCGGGGTGACGGGTGGCTCCACCGGCACCGTGGTCACCGGCGGCGGGGGCAGGGTCGGCACGACGGGCGGCGGAACGACCACCTGCTCGTCGTCACACCGTTGCGGGTACGGGTCTGCAGCCGGGTCACCTGCCCACGCGGGCGTGGTCGCCATGGCGAGCGAGATGAGCGTGGCGGCGGCCACGAGGGCGGTCCTCGTCAACGTGCCTCTCCTGTCGAGCGGAAAAATCTGGGGGATCGCAGCGCGTGACACGCCGATCGGGGAGCGTGACTACCGAGCAAGCAAGTCGACGTCGCGCAGCGCGCTGTTACGCGGCCCGAGCGGGAGCGGCTTCGCACCACCGGGGCTCCTGGTGCGTCTGGGCGGGCGTGCTGCTGTGTCCGACGTCCTCCCCGTTCCGCCGAACGGCCGCTGAGCCGACGACCGCTGCCAATGCGGATAACGATCTCGTTGCGGCGGATCGGGGGCAGGTTCCGCGGAACCCGGCGGGCGCCCGGGTGGGCGGGGATGGCGCAAATCGACGGCGGCTCGCGTCGTGACCAGCGATCCTCGGTTGGGCGGGCGTGCGAGGTGCTCGCCTCACTCTTCCGGACTCGTGGACGAGCACGTCTCGTGGGCTCGCGCTGACGCGGTGATCGGGCCACCGCACACACCGGGTGGGGACGGCGCACACCGCCCGCAATGTGCGGTCCCGACTCGGTTTGTGCGGTGCCCGGTGGCGCCGGGTGGTCGACCTCCAGAGGTGCATCCGGACGCGGCTCCCGCAACGGCCTCGCCGAGCAGCACTCCAGCGTGGTGGCCACGACCGCGACGTGCTGCTGACCTCCCGGTGATCCGCTCGAGCAGTACACGGCGGCATCCACCGCGACGCTCGCGTGCGACTCGCGGGGCTGGGCGGCTGACGTCCTCAGCGCCGCGAGGGTTCGGTAGCCTCGCGGCGCCGGGGCGGTAGCTCAGCTGGTCAGAGCAGCGGACTCATAATCCGTCAGGTCGTGGGTTCGAACCCCACCCGCCCCACCGGCTTCACCTGCACGTGTGCCCCAAGCGGCAGGTGCCGAGGCACCTCTCGCGGGACATCCAGGGGACAGCGGCCACAAGCAGGGGCTGCGTTCCGGTAACGGGGTCGAGGGTTCCGGGTTGAAACCGCCCGACCCCACCCCACCGGCACCACCGCGAGCACCCCGCACACGGCCGCGAAACCGCGCGCCACCCAGGGCCCGTGCTGCTCCACGAACGTCGTGTACGGCGGATCGGCCGGCCTCGTCGGATACACGTCGTCGGCAACGCCGACCGCGTAGCCCAGCACGCCGATGCCGGCGACCAGCACGCCGGCACCGGCCCAGAACGCCGCCTGCCGGCGCCACGACCGCGGCGGGTCGCTCGATGCCGTCTCCTCGTCCACAACATCCCCCCGAGCGCCCGCATTCGTCCCACCGGCCATCCGCATCCGTAGATTCCGGCGCGCGCTGATCGGTTGGGGCTGATCGCGGCTCTCGTCAGTGGGGGGCCACCCGATAACGCAGGTGCGTGACACCGGGCGCCTCGAGCACCCGGATCACCTCGAGCTCGATGCGGTCCGCATCGAACAGCCGCCGCCCGGCACCGAGCACGACCGGGATCAGGTGGATCTCCATCTCGTCGAGCAGGCCCTCGCGCAGCAACGCCTGCGCGAGCCCGGCACCGTGCACCATCACGTCCTTGTCGCCGGCGGCCACCTTGGCCTCACGCATCGCTGTGGCGGCGTCGGGCACGTAGTGGACCCAGTCGCTCTGCGGCGCAGGCGGCACACCGCGCGTGGGTACGAAGATGGGAACACCGTGGTGGTCGCCGTTCCAGTGGCCGGCGTAGTCGAACGTCTTGCGACCCACGACGACCGCCCCCGTCGCCATCAGCTCGCTGAACACCTGCCCGCTCGGCCCCGGGGGGTCGAAGTGCGGCAGGTCGGACGTGGGATCACCGAGCCACTCGTGCAGCCGGAGGCCGCCGTCCCCGAGCCCGTTGCCAGGGCCGTCGCCCGGTCCGGCGATGAACCCGTCGAGCGACATGGACATGTACAGCACGGACTTCGCCATGTGGTCTCCATCCCCCAGCCACCGGGACTGTGTCAGGTGCGGCGCCGGGGCACCACCGGCTGCGTCGTGATCGCGGGCGACCTGACGAAATGTTCGCGCCGAGCAGGGCGACTGGACACACGTGGAGCATCGGCACCGGAGCGGTGGTGCAGTCGTCGCGCTGATCGCGCTCGCCTCGGCGTTCCTGGCTGCGTGTGGCGCCGCCGCGGCCCCACTGGAACCGGATCCGCCTGCTGCCGCGGACCCACCGGCCGCCGCCGCGGCCGCGGACCCGGACGCCCTGCCGGGCATGCCACCGGTCACCGACCGGCGCAACGTCTATGCCGACGCCGGCGCCGGCATGCTCTCGCCCACCGTGCGGTCGGCGAAACCGCTGGTCTACGTGCCGCACACGAAATCGGGTGAGGTACGGGTGATCGACCCGGCCACCTTCGAGACGGTGGGCAGGTACCGGCTGGGCGGCGAACTGCAGCACGTCGTGCCGTCCTGGGACATGACCACGCTCTACGCCACCGACGACACCGGCAACAAGATCGTGCCGTTCGACCCGGCCACCGGCACCCCCGGCGCCGCGATCCCGGTCACCGACCCCTACAACATGTACTTCACCCCCGACGGCACCGTCGCGATCTCCGTCGCCGAACGACTGCGCCGGCTGGTCTTCTACGACCCCCACACCTGGGCCGAGCTGGGCGAGCTGCGCACCCCGGACTGCGCCGGCATCGACCACGCCGAGTTCAGCCCCGACGGGCGCACCGCGGTGTTCACCTGCGAGTTCGCCGGCCGCGTCGCCGTGGTCGACGTTCCGGGCCGCAGCCTGCTGCGGATGATCGACATGCCGCACCGCAACACCAGGATGGGCCCGCAGGACATCAAGCTCGCCCCCGACGGCTCGGTCTACTACATCGCCGACGCCCAGCAGAACGGGCTGTGGGTCCTCGACGGCGCCGCCACCGCCGTGATCCGGGAGATCCCCACCGGGCACGGCGCGCACGGGCTCTACCTCTCCCGCGACGCCACCCGGCTCTTCGTCACCAACCGCCACGAGGGCTCCGTCAGCGTGCTCGACGCCTACACCGGCCAACCCGTCACGAAGTGGCACATCCCCGGCGGCGGCAGCCCCGACATGGGCAACGTCACCGCCGACGGCTCGCAGCTGTGGCTCTCCGGCCGCTACAGCCGCTCGGTCTACGTGCTCTCCACCGACGACGGGCACCTCATCCGGAAGATCGCGGTCGGCAACGGCCCGCACGGGCTCTGCGTCTGGCCGCAACCGGGCCGCTACTCCCTCGGGCACACCGGCATCACCCGATAGATCCGGCCCCGTTCTCCAGATACAGGGTTTCGCCTTCTGCACGTGCTCGGCACGCGGCCCGTGTGCGTCTGAGCATGTGCGCGGGCAGACGGTCTTGCAGTTCTTCGTCGGTGCACCAGGCCCAGCCGCGGAGTTCCTCCGGCGGCAAGGTGATCGCGGCTGCTTGTTCGGACGAGAGCGTGGGGCCGTCGTAGACGAACAGCAGCCCCTCGATGCGATCGGGACCGGGTGGGACCCAGTCGACCACCAGCAACCGCCCGGGCTCGACGGGCAGATCGAGTTCGTCCCGTACGGCTCGTGCCGCCGCCGAGAAGGGCGACTCGTCCGTCCGGACGACGGCACCGGGCAGCAACCAGTACGGCCGGTAGGTCGGCTCGACCAGCAGGACGCGGCCGAAATCGTCGACGAACTGCGTGCCGGCCGCCACCCGCTTCTTCGGCAGTCCGGCGAGGTATTCGGCGCGCTCCGGCGTCATCGCCTCGAACAGGTCCTCGGCGGGCATGTCGGTCCCTTCTTCCAGGTGGTCGATCGTGGCGGCCACCGTCCCCGCCAGCCGGCGGAGCCGTTCCCACTCGTCGAGCAGGCGGCGACGATGGCGGCGAAGCGCCTCGACGGGATCGCGCTCGGCGTCGACCACGTTGCCGATCGTCGCGAGGTCCATTCCCAGTTCGCGGAGGAGCAGGATCTGCTGCAGCCGCAGCAACTGCTCGCGTTCGTAATAGCGGTAGCCGTTGGCGCCCACTCGGGCCGGACGCAGGAGCCCGATCTCGTCGTAGTACCGCAAGGCTCGGGCCGTTGTCCCCGACGCGCGAGCTACTTGCTGTATCGACCAGCCCATGTTCGGACGGTAGAAGTTGCCGCGACGAGAAGGTCAAGCCTGGCCGGATCAGTTCATGAACATGCCACCATCGACGTTGAGCGTCTGACCGGTCACGAAGTCGGCGTCCGGCGAGGCGAGGAAGAAGATCGGGCCGACCAGGTCGCCGGCGTGCTGGTCGCGCCGGAGAGCGCGACCCTCGCGCTGGGAGGCGATCAGCTCCGCTGGGAACTGGTCGAGGACGGGCCCGGTGAGCGTCAGGCCCGGGGTGAGGAGGTTGACGGTGATCGCGTCGTCGCCGACCTCCCGGGCCAGGCTGCGCGTGAAGCCCACCAGGCCCGCCTTCGCCGAGACGTAGTGGACCTGGCCGGCGACACCCGGGTACATGGACGCGGAGCCCACGTTGACGATCCGGCCCCATCCGCGGCTCCGCATCAGGGGCAGGAGGGCGTGGGTGACGAGGAAGTAGCCGGTGAGGTTGATGTCGATGACGGTGCGCCAGCGCTGCGGGGTGGTGTCGGCGAAGTGGTCGAAGGGGAAGAAGCCGGCGACGTTCAGCAGGACGTCGACGCCGCCCCCGTCACGTGCCGCGGCGGCGAGGGTCTCGACGTCCTGCTCGTCGGCGATGCTGCCTGCGACGGTGACGAGGTCGTCCCCGGCGTCGAGGCGGGAGCGGAGGGCGTCGAGGGCGTCGGCGGAGACGTCGGTGGCGATGACGCGGTCGCCGTTGCCGAGGAAGCGCTCGACGAGCGCGGCGCCGACGCCGCCCGCGGCGCCCGTGATGACGACGGTGCGGCCGGTCGCGTGGGATGTGGTGGTCATGGGTTCGTCCTCCGGAGAACGGGTGAGGGTCAGGACGCCGCGAGCGCGGGGTAGTCGGTGTAGCCGCGGTCGTCGCCGCCGTACGCCCGTGACATGTCGGGCAGCGCGAGCTCGGCACCGTCGGTGAGGCGCGTGACCAGGTCGGGGTTGGCGATGAAGAGCCGGCCGAAGGAGACGACGTCGGCGGCTCCGGCGTCGACCAGGTCGAGGCGGCGCGGGTGGTCGAGCGGGTCCGGCGTGGCGGCGTTCAGGACGAGGGCGCCGTTCCACGCGGACCTGAGAACCGGGGTGAGCGCCGGGTCGCCCGCCTCGACGAGGTGCAGGTAGGCCAGGTCGAGCTCGTTGAGCCCCGCGACGAGCAGCGGGTAGGTCGTGGCGTGGTCGGGCTCGTGGGTGTCGCCGAGCCCGTTGTTCGGCGAGAGGCGCAGGCCGGTGCGGTTGGCGCCGACCGCGTCGGCGACGGCGCGGGCGACCTCGATGGTGAGCCGGATGCGGTTCTCGGGGCTCCCGCCCCACCGGTCGGTGCGGCGGTTGGCGTTGGTCGCGAGGAACTGGTGCAGCAAGTAGCCGTTGGCCCCGTGGATCTCGACGCCGTCGAAGCCGGCGGTGACGGCGTTGCGGGCGGCGTCGGCGAAATCGGCGATGGTGGCGACGATCTCGTCGTCGGTCAGCTCCCGCGGCACGACATGGTCCTGCAGGCCCGTGGGCGTGAAGATCTGCCCGGCGGCACGGACCGGGGACGGCCCGACGGGGACGACGCCGGCGGTCGAGCTCGGGTGCCCGATCCGGCCCGTGTGCATGAGCTGGGCGACGATCGTCCCGCCGCGGGCGTGCACCGCGTCGGTGACCGCCCGCCACGACTCGACCTGGCTCGCGGAGTGGAGGCCGGGCGTCGCCGGGTAGCCCTGGCCGGTCGGGCTGGGCTGGATCCCCTCGGTGACGATCAGGCCGGCGCCTGCGCGCTGGGAGTAGTAGGTCGCCATGTCGGGCGTCGGGTGGGTGTCGTAGGACCGGCTGCGCGTCATGGGCGCCATCGCGATCCGGTTGCGCAGCCGCAGGCTGCCGAGCTGAACGGGCTCGAAGGCCGTCCGGTGGGTCCGGACGTCGGGGTGCCGGGACATCGGTGCTCCTCGTTGGTGGTCGTTCGGTGCTTCAGTTAGCCGAACAACTAAATTGGCGGGAGCATTCCTTGTCCGGCCAACTTTTTCGAGGAGCGGGTCAGTGACCGTCGAGATGGGCCTGCTCCGCGGCGGCCTGCAGGCCGGCCTCCAGCTCGGTGAGCAGCGCCAACGCCTCGCTCGTACGTTGCGGCGACAGCCCGTCGACCGTGAGCCGCTCGAGAGTGGCCCACGCCTGCTCGACCTTCTCCCGCAGCGGCAGGCTCGCCTCGGTCGCCTCCACGATGACGGCGCGGCCGTCGGACGGGGAGGGCGAGCGGCGGACCAGGCCCGCCTTCTCCAGGCGGGCGATGCTGCGGGCCATCGTCGGCGCGTCCGAGTCGAGCGTGCGGACGAGATCGACCTGCCGCTGCGGGCCGTCGCGCCACAGCGTCATGAGGACCAGCTCCTGGCCGGGGTGCAGACCGCTCTCCCGCAGCAGGCGGGCCGCGATCGACTTGTGCAGCCGGGCCAGCCGGAAGATCGCCGAGCTCAGCGGGCCGACCTCGAACACGGGCCGTCCATCCATGCCCGCGAGCGTAACGGGGAAGGTTGTCCGGCTAATCAAGACCACCCGCGACGAGCCGCGCCACCCGCAACGCGGGCCGGTCTCCGCCGAGCAGCGCGCCGTTGGTGATGAACGCGGTGCCGTCACGGACGACCACCGCCGTGGTGCCCTGCAGCCCGTCGCCGCCGTCGAGGAGCACGCGGTGCGTGCCGTCCTGCGCGACGACGACCACCTCGCTGGTGTCGTTGAGCGCCGCGAGGATCTCGTCGTCCCGGCCGGTGAAGTCGAAGTCGTCCACGCCGGCCAGGCCGGTGGCGTGCACGGTGGCCGGCCCGGCCGCGCCCGACGGCTGCACCGGGATCCGCAGGATCGTGCCGCGGTCGTAGTTGCTCACCCACACCGCTCCCCCGTGCAGCTTGAGCCCGTTGGCCCCGAAGAAGCGGGACGGAGCGAGGGCGGGGTCGGCGCTCCAGACCGCCGGTTCCCCGCCGTGCAGCGGCGCTTCCCACACGCGGCCGCCGGTCGAGTCGGTGACGAGGAAGCGGCCCGCGGCCTCGTCGACGATCAGGGCGTTCGGCATGGTGTCCGCGGGCAGCGGGACGATCAGGTGGGGCTCGGTCGCGCCGGGCGGCAGTCGCCAGATGCCGGTCATCCCGCCCCGCCCGGCCGCGTAGAGGAAGACCACCGCGCCGCCGGGGTCGCGGGCCACCCCGGTGACCTGCGCGGCGCCGACCACCGGTGTGGTGCCGTCGCCGCCCGCGGGCAGCGGCATGGCGGCGAGCACCTTGGCGCCGCCGTCGCCCCGCACCCGGACCACCTGCCGGGCGCCGATCATGCCGATCACCGCGTCGCCCCCCGGTTCCACCGCGATGCTCTCGGCGTTCTGCCCGGCGGCCGCGTCGAACTCGGCCAGCACCCGGACGTCGGTGAGCTCCGTTCCCGCGGTGGGCGCACACGCGGCCAGAGCCGTCGTGGCGAGGAGGGCGAACGCCCGCACGGCCTTCACGACGTCCGCCGGGGCGCCGCGGTGCCGAACCGCTCCCGGCCGAGCACGCCGAGCAGCTCGAGCTTCCCCACGGCCTCGCTCCCCGGGGCGGGCGAGTACACGACCAGCCGCTGTCCCTCGCCGGTGGCCAGGACGTCGAAGTCGAGCTCGACCAGCCCGACGGCCGGGTGGAGGATCCGCTTGCGGGCGCTGCGGCGGACGGCCACGTCGTGCTCGGCCCACCGCCGCCGGAACTCCGGGCTCGCGGCGCGCAGGGCCCGCACCAGCCCCGTGGCGCACCGGTCCCGGCCCCGCGCCGCGACCGCCGCCCGCAGGTCGCCGACCTGCGCCCGGCTCTCCGCCTCGTGGTCCTCGACGGGCAGGCCGGCGCGGAACGCAGGATCGGTGAACCAGTGGTACGTGCAGCTGCGGGCGTGGCCGCGCAGCCCGGTCTGCTCGCCGAGCAGCGCGTCGGCGAGCGCGTTCTGCGCGAGCACCACGTTGAGGTCGGAGGCCACCAGCGCGGGGAGGGTGGCCAGGTCGTCGAGCAGGCGCAGCAGGGCGCGGTCGACGTGGTCGGCGCGCCCGGCCACGGGCGGTGCGGGGTGCCCCGCGAGCCGCAGCAGGTGGTCGCGTTCGTCCCGGTCGAGCCGCAGCGCCCGGGCGAGGGCCGCGACGAGGGCGGCCGAGGGCGCGGCGCCGCGACCCTGCTCGAGCCGCGCGAGGTAGTCCGGGGACATCCCGGCCAGCTGCGCCACCTCGAACCGGCGCAGGCCCGGCGTCCGGCGCCGGCCCACCGCGGGCAGCCCGACGTCCGCGGGTTGCAGCACCGCCCGCCTGCTGCGCAGGAAGTGCCCGAGCTCACCGTGATCCACGCGTTCCAGCATGGGTCGGCCGGCTGCGGACAGCCAGGACCTGTCATGTCCATGGTCGGGCGCCCGTCATGTCCGGCGGGCGGACGTCAACCGGAATAGGGTTCCCGAACCGCCGGGCCGAGCCACGACCGGCGGACTGGAGGAGGAAAGGGGGTCGGGGGTGAGTCTCTGGCAGTACGTCGCCGAACGCTGGGACCGGCTGTCGTTGCAGGCCTGGTTGCACGTCAGCGGCGTCGTGCAGTGCACGATCCTCGCCGCGATCATCGGGGTCGTCGTCGGGATCATGGTCTACCGCAGCCCCGCGGGGTCGGCGATCGCCACGGCGTTGTCCAGCACGATCCTGACGATCCCGTCGTTCGCGCTGCTGGGTCTGCTGATCCCGATCGTCGGGCTGGGCGTCACGCCCAGTGTGATCGCGCTGACGCTCTACGGCCTGCTGCCGATCGTGCGGAACACGATCGTCGGGCTGTCCGGGGTGGATCCTGCGGTCTCGGACGCCGCGAAGGGCATCGGCATGGGCCGGGTCGGGGTGCTCACCCGTGTCGAGCTGCGCCTGGCGTGGCCCGCGATCCTCACCGGGATGCGGGTGGCCGCGCAGATGCTGATGGGCATCGCGGTGATCGCCGCCTACGCGAAGGGCTTCGGGCTGGGCTCCGAGGTGTTCTCCGGGTTGACCCGCGCCGGCTCGGCCAACTCGCTCAACCAGGCGCTCGCCGGCACCCTCGGCGTCGTCGTCCTCGCCCTGATCCTCGACGGGATCTTCGTGTTGATCTCCCGTCTGACCGTCCCGAGGGGGATCCGTGACTGAGACCATCGAGCAGCCGACGGAGCAGGGCGTCAGCGGCGCCGAGATCCGGCTGGAGAAGGTCACCAAGAAGTACCCGAACACCTCGGCGCCTGCCGTCGAGGAGTTCACGATGACCATCCCCGCGGGGAAGGTGGTCGTGTTCGTCGGCCCGTCGGGCTGCGGCAAGACCACGACCATGCGGATGATCAACCGGATGGTCGAGCCGACGTCGGGCACGATCACGATCGACGGCAAGGACGCGCTGCACATCGATCCCGACCAGCTGCGGCGCACGATCGGCTACGCCATCCAGCAGGCCGGGCTGTTCCCGCACTACACCGTGGCGCAGAACATCGGCGTGGTGCCGGGCCTGCTGAAGTGGGACAAGAAGCGGATCGCCGATCGCGTCGACGAGATGATGGAGCTCGTCGGGCTCGACCCCGCGACGTTCGCCCACCGGTTGCCACGCCAGCTCTCCGGTGGCCAGCAGCAGCGCGTCGGGGTGGCCCGGGCGCTCGCCGCCGACCCGCCCGTCCTGCTGATGGACGAACCGTTCGGCGCCGTCGACCCGATCACCCGCGGCAACCTGCAGGACGAGCTCATGCGCCTGCAGGCCGAGCTGGGCAAGACGATCGTGTTCGTCACCCACGACTTCGACGAGGCCGTGAAGCTCGGCGACAAGATCGCCGTGCTCGGGGACCGGTCGAGCATCCAGCAGTACGACACCCCGGACGCGATCCTCGCCAACCCCGCCAACGACACGGTGGCCGGGTTCGTCGGCGCGGGCGCCTCGCTCAAGCAGCTCACGCTGACGCGGGTGCGCGACGTCGACTACTCCACCGACCAGGTGCTCGCGGTCGGCGACAACGAGCGCCCGGCCGTCGTCGCCGAGAAGCTCACGAAGTCCGGCCGGACCTACGCGCTCGTCCTCGACGCGCGCCGGCGCCCGCAGCGCTGGGTGCACGTGCGGGAACTGGTGGGCAAGCAGTCCCTCGACGGCGTGGGCAGGCCGGTCGGCGACACCGTGTCGACCCAGTCGACGTTGCAGGACGCGCTGGAGGCGATCCTCACCGAGGGCGGGTGCGCGCCCGTCACGGGCAGCCGCGGCGAGCTGCTCGGCTCGATCGACATCAACACCGTCACGAGCGTGATCGCCAACGTCCGTGAGGAGCACGGCGCATGACGGCCGCGGTGGAGGGCCTGCCCGGCGTCAGCGGCACCCGGGCGGTCGAGCAGCGGCCCAGCGTCGCGCTGCGGTCGGACCGGCTGCGGCTGTTCGTGCAGCCGATCGCGGTCGTGCTGATCGTCGGCGCGGTGATCGTGTGGGCGCTGAGCGGCGAGCTCAGCGCGAACGAGCGGGAGACGCTCAACCTGCCGACGATCCTCACCCTGACCGGGCAGCACGTGCTGATCACGCTGGTCGTGAGCGCGCTGGTGGTCGTGATCGCAGTCCCGCTGGGCATCGCGCTGACGCGGCCGGCCCTGCGCTGGTCGAGCCCGGTGTTCCTGGCGATCGCGAACGTCGGGCAGGCCGCACCCGCGCTGGGCGTGATCGTGCTGTTCTTCCTGTGGACCGGGATCGAGGGGCTCTGGGCCGTCGCGATCCCGCTGGTCTTCTACACGCTGCTGCCGGTGCTGCGGAACACGATGGTCGGCATCCAGCAGGTGGACCCGTCGCTGATCGACGCGGGCCGCGGCATCGGGATGTCCGCGTGGGGGGTGCTGCGCCGGGTCGAACTGCCGCTGGCCGTGCCGCTGATCCTGGCGGGCCTGCGCACGGCGCTCGTGCTCGCAGTCGGCACGGCCACGCTCGCCTTCTTCGTCAACGGCGGTGGGCTCGGAGAGCTCATCGACACCGGTTACAAGCTGCAGCTCAACTCCGTCATGTACGTCGGGTCGGCGCTGGCGATCGGGCTGGCGCTGCTCGTCGACTGGGTCGGCGGGATGGCCGAGCGCTGGCTCGCACCGAAGGGGGCCGAATGAGGAGGCCCGCCGCGGCGCTGCTGGCCGCCGCGATGTTCGTGCTGACCGGCTGCGGGCTGACGCAGAACACCGCGGTGCCGTTCACCGTCACCCCGGGCACGATCACCCCGGTCCCGGCCCTGGAGGGCGTGACGATCACGGTGGGGTCCAAGGACTTCACCGAGCAGATCCTCGTCGGCTACATGGCCGAACTCGCCCTGACGGCGGCGGGGGCGGACGTCCGCGACCTCACCAACATCCAGGGGTCGTCGAACTCGCGGCTCGCCCTCAAGACCGGTGACATCGATCTGACCTGGGAGTACACCGGCACCGGCTGGATCAACTACCTGGGCAACACCGATCCGATCCCCGACGAGCAGGCGCAGTACGAGGCCGTGCGCGACACCGACCTGCGCGAGAACGGGATGCGCTGGCTGCCGTACTCCGAGCTGAACAACACCTACGCGTTCGGCGTGACCGAGGCCTACGCGCAGGAGCACAACCTGCGCACCACCTCGGACATGACGGCGTTCCTGCAGCAGAACCCGGACGAGGCCGTGTTCTGCGTGGAGACCGAGTTCGCGAGCCGGCAGGACGGCATGCCGGGGGTGCAGGCCACCTACGGCTTCCCGACCACCGAGGTGAAGACCTTCGGCACCGGCGCCATCTACGCCGGCATCGCCAACGGCACCTGCAACTTCGGTGAGATCTTCACGACCGACGGCCGGATCGCCGGGCTGAACCTGCGCGTGCTGGAGGACGACAAGCGGTTCTTCCCCCAGTACAACATCTGCGTCGTGCTCCGGGAGGAGCTCTACCAGCGCCACCCGGAGATCGAGCAGGTGATGCAGCCCGTGGCGATGGCGCTGAACAACGAGGAGATGATCGAGCTCGGCAAGAAGGTCGACGTCGACGGCGCCGACCCGGGCATCGTGGCCCGAGACTGGATGATCTCCAAGGGGTTCATCGGCCCCGACACGGCCTGACGCCGGTCAGTGGGTGAGGGCGTGGGCGCGCTTGCGCGCGTCCGCGGCCAGCCCGCTCGCCTGGTGGGCCACCGCGCTGCCCGCCGCGGAGGCGCGGGCCGCGACGTCGTGCCCGAGCTTGCTCGCCACGCCCGGCGCCTTGTCGAGGCGCTTCTGCAGCTCGGCCGTGCGCTTCGCGGCGCGCTTCTGCAGCTGCGCGGTGCGCTTGGCGGCGACCTTCTGCAGGTGCGCGCTGCGCCGGTCGGCCACCTTCTGCAGGTGGGCGCTGCGGCGCTCCGCCCGCTTGCGGGCCTTGGCGGCGCTCTTCGAGAGCGCGGCACCGGTGGCGGGTGCGAGCCCGGCCAGCCCGGCGGCGACACCCGCGACCGCGCCGCCCGCCTGCTGCGCGGAGCCCGAGACCTTGCCGCTCGCGTCGTGCACGGCACCGGTGACGCGCCCGGCGACGTCCGACGCGGCTCCCGTCACCACGCCCGTCTGCGCGGCGGCGAGCTTCGCGGCCCGGCGGCCGCGCCAGCCCAGCGACGGCTTGCCCTCGGTGTCGGCGGCCGCGATCAGCAGGCCGCCCAGCAGCCCGACGTTCTTGAAGAAGTGGATCTGCTGCTCCTGCTTGCGCTGCGGGTCGGTCTCCTCCCAGAACCGGTGGCCGGCCAGCGTGGTGGGCACCAGCGTGGCCGCCAGTGCCGTCGCGGCGAGGCGGGGCCACTTGCCGAGCGCGAGCATGGTGCCCGCGGCGATCTTCACCCCGGCGTCGATCTTGACCAGCAGCACGTCGTCGGGGCGGTGGTCGACCGGGGCGACCTCGGTCGCCTTGTCGACGGCCGGCGCCACCGCGTCGAGCACCGGCCGCGCGGCCTCCACGTGTGCCTCCGGGGCGCGGAGGGCGTTGATGCCGCCCTGGATGAAGAGGGCGGCCAGCATCGGTCGGGCAACTCGTCGAAGGAGCATGTCGAGCGCATAGCCGCGCAGGGGCGCATCCAAACCCAGCGTCGACCATCCGCTGTATCGATCAATCGGTGGTGACATCATTCGGGGGTGACGACCCCCAGGCTGGCCATCGGGCTTGACATCGGCGGCACCAAGATCGCCGGTGCCGTTGTCGACGAGCGCGGCACCGTCGTGGCGGAGCTGGTGGAACCGACGCCGGAGGAGTCCGACGCCGAGTCGGTCACCGAGGTGCTGCTCTCCCTCATCGAGCGCTTCCGCGCGGCCCACGACGTCGCCGCGATCGGTGTCGGCGCCGCAGGCATCGTCGAGTGGCCCGCCGGCCGGATGCTGTGGGCGCCGAACAACTCCTACCGCGACTGGCCCGTGCGCGAGCAGCTGGAGAAGGTCACCGAGCTGCCCGTCATCGTCGACAACGACGCCAACGTGGCCGCGCTCGCCGAGGCCCGGCTCGGGGAGCCCTACCCGAACATGGTGCTGGTGACGGTGGGCACCGGCATCGGCGGCGGCCTCGTGATGGACGGCAGCATCTACCGCGGGCCCACCGGCCTGGGTGCCGAGCTCGGCCACATCATCCTCAACCCGGACGGTCCGCGCTGCGGCTGCGGCAACCACGGCTGCTTCGAGGCGTTCGCGTCGGGCACCGCGCTCACCCGGATGGCCCGCGAGGCGGCCGAGGACCACCCGGACGGCCTCATCGCCCGCATCGGCGCCGAGGAGGGCGAGGTCACCGGCCACACGGTGCTCGAGGCGGTGCAGCAGGGCGACGAGGTGGCGAAGGCGCTGTTCGCCCGGCTCGGCCGCTGGCTCGGCGTCGGCATCGCGTCGCTGGCCAACATCTTCGAGGTCGACGCCGTGGTGGTCGGCGGCGGGCTGGTGGAGACCGGCGAGCTGCTCCTCGGACCCGCCCGCACCACCGCGCGGGAGTACGCGTACGCGCCCGCCGCGCGCGGCGTTCCCCCGGTCGTCGCGGCCACGTTCGGCGGCGACGCGGGCAAGATCGGCGCGGCGCTGCTGGCGCTCGACCACGCCTGACGCGGGCCCGTTCGCACGGGCGGCGGTGTACCCCGTCACTCACTAGTGTGGTGGAGTGACACTCGTACTCGGACCGGTGCTGCGCCACGTCGGCGAGACCACGGCGTCGGTGTGGGTCCAGACCGAGCGCGCGGCCACCGTGTCGGTGCTCGGCGCCACCGCGCAGACCTTCGAGGTGGCGGGGCACCACTACGCGCTCGTGCCGGTCACCGGGCTGAAACCGGGCGCGGTGGTGCCCTACGAGGTGCACATCGACGGTGAGCGGGTCTGGCCGCAGGACAACAGCCCGTTCCCGGCGAGCGTGATCCGCCCGCGCTCGGCGAGCGGCGGGCAGCTGCGCGTGATCTTCGGGTCCTGCCGCTACTCGAAGGTGACCGACCCGAAGCTGGCGGCGCAGCTGGGCGTCGACGCGCTCGACGCGTACGCGGCGCGCATGGTCGACCGCCCGCTCGAGGAGTGGCCCGACGCGCTCCTGCTGCTCGGCGACCAGGTGTACGCCGACGAGCTCACGCCCCGCCACCGGCGCCGGATCGCCGGGCGGGCAGACCGGCATCTCGACTGGCCCGACGACGAGATCGTCGGCTTCGACGAGTACGTCGGCCTCTACAGCGACGCGTGGACCGACCCGGAGATCCGGTGGCTGATGTCCACCGTGCCCACAGCGATGATCTTCGACGACCACGACGTGCGCGACGACTGGAACACCTCCGCCGCCTGGCGCGCCGAGATGAACCGCACGCCGTGGTGGCGCGAGCGGATCCGGTCGGCGCTCGCGTCGTACTGGGTGTACCAGCACATCGGCAACCTCCCCCCGGAGGAGCTCGCGGCCGACACCGACTACCGCAAGATCGTGGAGCACGGCGGTGACACCTGGCCGCTGCTCGTCGAGCTCGCCGACCGCGCCGACGCGGAGTCCGGCGGCGCGAAGGGCGTGCGGTTCAGCTTCCGCTGGGACATCGGCCGCTCCCGCCTCATCATGATCGACTCCCGGAACGGGCGGATCCTCGAGGACGGCGCCCACCTCATGCTCGGCGAGTCGGAGTTCTCCTGGATCGAGAATCAGGCGGCGGCCCCGGGGGAGGTCGACCACCTCCTGATCGGCACGTCTGTCCCCTGGTTGCTGCCGCACGCCATCGGCGACCTCGAAACCGTCAACGAGATCGCTGCCGCCCGGCCGGGCCCGCGCGGCAAGCTGGCCGAGGCCCTCCGCCAGGCCGCCGACCTGGAGCACTGGCCCGCGTTCCGGGCCTCCTTCGACCGGCTCACGGCCATGATCGAGCGGGCCGCCGCGAGCGGGATCGCCGCCGTCACCGTGCTCTCCGGCGACGTGCACCACAGCTACGCCGCGCGGGCCGACCTCCCGAGCCGCCCCGCGGCCCCGGTCCACCAGCTCACGTGCTCCCCGGTGCACAACATGATCCACGTGTTCGTGCGGCCGGGGTTCCGGCTCGGGTGGTCGCGGGCCGCCCGGTGGCTCGCCGAACGCTGGGCCCGGCGCGCCGGGGCCCCGCCCAAGCCGCTGACCTGGGAACGCCTGGTCGGCCCCCTGTTCGGCAACACGATCGCCACGCTCGACATCCACGAGCGCCGGGCAGAGGCGATCTTCGAACAGCCGCTCTCGTCGGCATCGCTCGTGGAACGTGCCCGCCTCGATCTCACCACCTGAAAGGGACCCCCCGATGACGGCCATCGCCACCGAACCGTCCGCGATCGCAGGCCAGACCGTCGTACTCCGCCCCACCACCCCCGAGCACGTGCCCGTGTTCCTCTCGATCCTGCGGCACGAGGAGATCGCCCCCTGGTGGGGCGGCTACGACCTCGAACGCGTCCGGCGCGAGCTGCTCGGGCCGCAGGGCTACGCGATCGAGCTGGCGGGCGAGGTCGTCGGCCTGATCCTCTACCGCGAGGAGACCGACCCCGACCACCGCCACGCCGCGCTCGACCTCGCGCTGCACCCCGACTTCCAGGGCCAGGGCCTCGGCTGCGACGCGCTGCGGGCGATGGCGCGGTTCCTGTTCCGCAGCCGCGGCCACCACCGCGTCACGATCGACCCCGCCGCCCACAACGAGCGGGCGATCCGCAGCTGCGCCCGGGCCGGGTTCGAGCCGGTCGGCGTGATGCGCCGCTACGAGCGCTCCGCCGACGGCGGGTGGCACGACTGCCTCCTCATGGACCTCCTCAGCCCCGACCTGCCGTCGTAGCCCGCGAACCGCTCTCCCACAGCGGGCCGGCCACCAGCCAGATCCCGACCACCGCCCAGGCCCGCCCGATCCACCACGACAGCAGCCCGGACTGCTCGGGCGTCGCGACGAACAGGATCAGCCCGCCCAGCACCACCGAGGCGATCGCGGCCGCCACGACAACGCGGTTCCACTCCCGCCAGAGGGCCGCGACGCGCTCGGGCGTGCCCTTGGCAGGTTTCACCGGCGGCGGTCCACCGGCGAACCGGTGCGCGAACCGCACGTCGGCCCAGCGCACGATGCTCGGCCCGAACGCCACGCTGGACCCGAGGTACAGCGCGGCGAGCCCGTGCACCGAGCGCGGCTCGGCACCCCGCAGCAGGTCCAGCGTGACGGTGACGACGAGCACCACGTCCAGCAGCGGGATGGCAGCCAGCAGCAGCGTGCTGGGCGTCCGGAGCCGCAGCAGGTACCGGGTGACGAGCCCGAGCCCGAGCAGCACCCACAGCCCGATCTCGCACGCGACGATCAGCGCGACGATCGGGTCGCGCACCAACTGCACCAGGTTCTCCACGCGAAGAACGCTATGGAGACGGATGCGTCCAGGAATCCGGAGAAATGGCGAGGTCCGCGTCGGCGGAAAGGATGACGCGGGCCGCCCCGTCAGAAGGGGGTGCGTTCCAACCAGGTGCGCCACGCCGCGGCGTCGCCGAACACCTGCAGGCGGGGGTCGTCGGGCGGGATCCGCCCCAGCACCGCCTGCAGGAGGGCGGCCGCGCTGCCCCGCACCGCGACGGAACCCTTCGCGTGCCCGTGCTCCCACGCGACGCGCCCGTCCTGCGAGCGCACCAGCCACTCGCCGTCGGCCCCGAGGCCGTCGTCGGTGGCGTGCAGGTGCAGCGTGGCGCCCGCGGGCAACGCCGGCCCCGCCTCGGGAACCCGCCGGGAGGTGAGGATGTCGAGCCACTCGGACACCCCGTCGGCGGCCAGCTCGGGTTCGATCACGAACGGCACGCCGAGCGCGATCGCCGCATCGGCCCGGTGCACCGTGGCCTCGTGCAGGCGGCGCCGCACCCACCACGCCGCGGGCTTCGGGCCGGTGAAGGTCCACACCGGCACGTCCGGGTCGGCGGCGACCGTGTCGACCAGCATCCGTGCGCTGTCGGCGAGCCAGGCGATCGGGTCGCCGCTCGGCTTGCCGTCCGGCACCGCGCGCTGGTCGATCCGCTCGTTCGAGCGCTCGCGCACGATCATCGCCGCCCAGCGGTCGCCGCGCCCGACGTGGGTGAGCAGCTGCCGCAGCACCCACCCGGGGCACGTCGGCACCGGGGTCTCGGGGTCCGCGGGCGCCAGCAACGTGCCCAACCTGCGGTTCTCCTCGAGGAAGGCGGTGGCGATCTCCATACCCTGACGCTAGCCCCATGGGGTGATCGGGGGTGCCCGCATGGTCGAACGCCGGACGGGGTAGGAAACGCATATGGCGCCAGAGAAGCGGGAATGGTCGGTCCCCGGCCCGATCCGGGCCCTCCTGTGGTGGCCCGGAGTCGCGTTCGTGCTGGTCATGGTCGCGCCGGACTCCGCGGCGGTGGGGATCGCCGTCTCCGGCGCCGCGCTGATGGTGCTCGGCGCGGTCGTCCCGATGGTGTCCCGGCGGCTGCGCGCCCCCCGCCCGCCCCGGGTGGTCGACGCCCCGACCGTCGAGATGCCCACCGTGGAGATCCCGCCCGTGGAGCGCGTCGCCTGAAGCTGCTCGGATCCGGCCGCACGGCCGACGTCTACGCCCTCGACGACCGGAGGGTGCTGCGCCGCTACCGCGCCCGCGGTGAGGTCACCCGCGAGGCCGCCACGATGGCGCACGTGGTCGCGCACGGGTTCCCCGCCCCGGCGGTCTTCTCCGCCGAGGGCACCGACCTGGTGATGGAACGGCTGCACGGGCCCGTTCTGCTCGACGCCGTGGCGTCGGGTGACCAGGACGCCGGTGCCGCCGCCCGCGTGCTCGCCGACCTGCACGCCCGGCTGCACGCCCTCCCCGCCCGCTCCGGCGCCGCCGACGAGCGGGTGCTGCACCTCGACCTGCACCCCGCCAACGTCGTGCTCACGGAACGCGGCCCCGTGCTGATCGACTGGACGAACGCCACCGACGGGCCCGCGGATCTCGACGTCGCCCTCACCGCGGTGATCCTCGCCCAGGCCGCGGTCGACCCCGGCCAGGTCTACGCACGGATCGCGCGGGAGATGCTCACGGAGTTCGTCGCGGCGACGGGGCAGCAGGCGCTCCCCCTGCTCGACCGGGCCATCGCCCGGCGGGCCGCCGACCGTTCGCTCACCCCCGCCGAGGTCGGCCTGCTCGACGACGCGGCCGCCCTCATCACCGTCACCGCCCGCTGACCCGCCGTAGCGCAACTCACCCCAGAGACAACTTGCACGTCCGATACTCGGAAGCCAAACTAAATCGGAGGTGCGGGTGAGAGGACGATCGATGTCAGAGCTGCACGAGCCGGCACACCCGGTGCGTTTCGTCACCGCCGCGAGCCTCTTCGACGGCCACGACGCGGCGATCAACATCATGCGGCGCATCCTGCAGCGCCAGGGCGCCGAGGTGATCCACCTCGGGCACAACCGCTCGGTCGACGAGGTCGTCACCGCGGCGATCCAGGAGGACGCCCAGGGCGTGGCCGTCAGCTCCTACCAGGGCGGGCACGTCGAGTACTTCAGCTACCTCGTCGAGCTGCTGCGCGAACGCGGCGCCGGGCACGTCAAGGTCTACGGCGGGGGCGGCGGCGTGATCGTCCCCCGCGAGATCGAGCTGCTGCACTCGCGCGGGGTGTCCCGGATCTTCTCCCCGGAGGACGGCCAGCGGCTCGGGCTGCCCGGGATGATCAACGAGATGATCCGGGAGTGCGACGTCGACCTCGCCGCCACTCCCCCGGCCTCCTTCGAGGGCCTCTACACCGGCGAGCAGAGCACCCTCGCCCGTGCGTTGACGCTCGCCGAGGCGGGGCGGCTGCCCGCCGACCTCGACCTCACCCCGCGCCGCACCGTGCCCGTTCTCGGGATCACCGGCACCGGCGGCTCCGGCAAGTCGAGCCTCACCGACGAGCTCGTCCGGCGCTTCCGGCTCGACCAGGAGGACAAGCTCCGGATCGCGGTCCTCGCCGTCGACCCCACCCGCCGCCGTGGCGGGGGCGCGCTGCTGGGCGACCGGATCCGGATGAACGCCCTCAACGGGGGCAGCCAGGTCTTCTTCCGCTCGATGGCCACCCGGGGCACCGAGGCCAGCCTCCCGGAGCGCCTGGGCGACATGATCGGCGTGCTCAAGGCCGCCGGGTTCGACCTCGTGATCGTCGAGACGCCCGGCATCGGGCAGGGCGACGCCGGCATCGTGCCGTTCGTCGACCGCTCGCTGTACGTCATGACGCCCGAGTTCGGGGCGGCGTCGCAGCTGGAGAAGATCGACATGCTCGACTTCGCCGACGCCGTGGCGATCAACAAGTTCGAGCGCCGCGGCGCCGAGGACGCCCGCCGCGACGTCGGCCGCCAGCTCGTGCGCAACCGCGAGGAGTTCGGCGCCTCCTGGGAGGACATGCCAGTCTTCGGCACCAGCGCCGCCACCTTCAACGACGACGGCGTCACCGCGCTCTACCACCACGTGCGCGACCTGCTCGCCACCGACGGCCTCGCCGTCGGCGAGGGCAGGCTGCGCCGCCCCGACCGCAAGACCTCCAGCGAGTACGCCGCGATCATCCCGCCGCAGCGGGTGCGGTACCTGTCCGAGATCGCCGAGACCGTGCGCGGCTACCACGCCGACACCGCCAAGCACGTGGACGCGGCGCGGCGTCGCCAGCACCTGCGCACGGCGCGCGAGGTGGTCGGGGACGCCGCCGCGAACGTCCTCGACGAGGCCCTGCAGGCGGCCGAGCGGGAGCTCCCGGCGGGCAGCGCAGCCCTGCTCGACGAGTGGCCGCAGGTCGTGGAGGCGTACTCCGGCGACGAGATGGTCGTGAAGGTCCGCGACAAGGACCTGCGCACGCAGCTCACCCGCGAGACGCTCTCGGGCAACAAGGTGCCGCGCGTCGCGCTGCCGCGCTTCTCCGAGGACGCCGAGCTGCTGCGGTTCCTGCGCTCCGAGAACCTGCCCGGGCGCTACCCGTTCACGGCGGGCGTGTTCCCGTTCAAGCGCGAGGGCGAGGACCCCGGCCGCATGTTCGCGGGCGAGGGCGACGCGTTCCGCACCAACCGCCGCTTCAAGCTGCTGTCCGAGCACTCGGAGGCCAAGCGGCTCTCCACCGCCTTCGACTCGGTCACCCTCTACGGGCGCGACCCCGACACCCGCCCGGACGTCTACGGCAAGGTCGGCACGTCCGGGGTGTCGATCGCGACGCTCGAGGACATGAAGGTCCTCTACGACGGCTTCGACCTCACCTCGCCCACCACGTCGGTCTCCATGACGATCAACGGGCCCGCGCCCACGATCCTCGCGTTCTACCTGAACACCGCGATCGACCAGGTGATCGACCGCTTCCGGGCCGAGGAGGGCCGCGAGCCCGACGCCGCGGAGCGCGAGGAGCTCACGGCGTGGGCGCTGCAGAACGTGCGCGGCACGGTGCAGGCCGACATCCTCAAGGAGGACCAGGGCCAGAACACCTGCATCTTCTCCACCGAGTTCAGCCTCCGGATGATGGCCGACATCCAGGAGTGGTTCATCCAGCACAAGGTGCGCAACTTCTACTCGGTCTCCATCTCCGGCTACCACATCGCCGAGGCCGGGGCGAACCCGATCAGCCAGCTCGCGTTCACGCTCGCCAACGGGTTCACGTTCGTCGAGAGCTACCTCGCGCGCGGAATGGACATCGACGACTTCGCCCCCAACCTGTCGTTCTTCTTCTCCAACGGCATGGACGCCGAGTACTCCGTGATCGGGCGGGTGGCCCGGCGGATCTGGGCGATCGCGATGCGGGAGAAGTACGGGGCGAACGAGCGGTCGCAGAAGCTCAAGTACCACGTGCAGACCTCGGGCCGGTCGCTGCACGCGCAGGAGATGGACTTCAACGACATCCGCACCACCCTGCAGGCCCTCTGCGCGCTCTACGACAACGCCAACTCCCTGCACACCAACGCCTACGACGAGGCCGTCACCACCCCCACCGAGGCCTCCGTACGCCGGGCCATGGCCATCCAGCTGATCATCGGCAAGGAATGGGGCCTGTCGATGAACGAGAACCCCCTGCAGGGCTCGTTCATCATCGAGGAGCTCACCGACCTCGTCGAGGAGGCCGTGCTCGCCGAGTTCGACCGCATCTCCGAACGCGGCGGCGTGCTCGGCGCGATGGAGACCGGCTACCAGCGCGGCCGCATCCAGGACGAGTCACTGCTCTACGAACACCGCAAGCACGACGGCTCGCTGCCGATCATCGGCGTCAACACGTTCGTGCGCGAGCACGACGGCCCTCCGCAGGAGATCGAGCTCGCCCGCGCCACGGAGGAGGAGAAGCAGAGCCAGCTCCACCGGCTCGGCGACTTCCAGCAGCGCCACGCAGGCGAGGCCGCCGACGCGATCCGGCGGCTGCAGGACGTGGCCACGGGCGACGGCAACGTCTTCGACGAGCTGATGCGCGCCGCCCGCGTGTGCTCGCTGGGGCAGCTGACGGACGCGTTCTTCGAGGTGGGTGGGCAGTACCGCCGGAACATGTGACGGGGCGACCGGGGAAGTTCAGGAAAGCCACATTCAGGGCCCCACAGGGCTTGAATGTGGCTTTCCTGGCCTCACGGGGCGCCGCAACGCCGGCGTCACCACCGCCACCGCCGCCACCCCCAGCACGCACAGCACGCCACCCGAGACCGCGGCCACGCCCGCCGACGTCGCCCCGGCCACCAGGCCGGCGCGGAAGTTGCCCAGGTGCGGGCCCGCCATGCCCACGACGTCCTCCACCGCGCTGACGCGGCCGCGGTAGTCGTCCGGGGTGACGAGCTGCACGAGCGCGCCGCGGGAGATCACGGAGATCGTGTCGGCGGCGCCCGCCACGGCGAGGCAGGCGAGCGCGAGCCAGACGGACGGTGCCCACCCGAACGCGGCCAGCGCGAGCCCCCACATCCCGGCCGCGACGAGCATGACGCGGCCGGGCCGGCGGGAACGCGTGGCCATCCCGGACGCGAGCCCGGCGGTGATGCCGCCGACGGCGATGGCGGACAGGAACAGCCCGAGCGTCTGCGGGTCGCCGCCGAACTGCTCGGCGTTGACCACCGGGAACAGCGAGATCGGCATGGCGAGCACGGTGGCGATCAGGTCGGTGAGGAACGCCCCCGCGAGCACGGGGCGGCTCACGATGAACCGCCAGCCCGCCACCACGGCGCGCAGACCCGGGCGGGCGGCCGTCCCGTCGGGCGGCAGCGGCGGGAGGCGCAGCACGCCGTAGAGGGAGGCGAAGAACGTCAGCGCGTTGACGGCGTAACAGGCACCCGTGCCCCATCCGGCCACGACGAAGCCCGCGATCGCCGGCCCCACCAGCAGGGAGACGTGGAAGCCGAGGTTGATCAGCGCGAGCCCGGCGCCGATCTGGTCGGCAGGCAACAGGCGGGCCGCGAACGTGCGGCGTGCCGGGGTCCCGAGAGCAGCGCCCGCCGACTGCAACGCCACCAGCCCGAGCAGCACGGCGAGCGAGCCCAGCCCGGCGAACGCCTGCGCGGCCAGCAGCGCGGTGACGACCACCTGGCCGAGCGAGGTGGCCACGACCAGCCGCCTGCGGTCGACGGCGTCGGCCAGCACCCCTCCCACCTGCCCCATCAGGACCAGGGGCACGGCCTGGGCCAGGCCGATCGCACCGACCGCCACCGGGTCGGCCGTGAGCTCCCAGGTCTGGTACAGCACGGCGACGACGGTGAGCTGGCCGCCCACCATCGACAGGACGTTGCCCACCCACACGCGCCGGAAGTGCGGGCTGGATCGCAGCGGCCGGGTGTCGATCAGGAGCTTCACGGCTCGCGCCGATCGAGCCGGTCGGCGATCCGGTCGTGGAAGGAGCGGCGGGCGAGCGCCGCCTCCAGGTCGTGCGCCACCTGGCTGAGCGCGTACGGCACCTCGGCGTCCAGCTCGGCGACCGCCTCCTCGGTGGCCCGCCACTCGGCCTCGAGCAGGGGCAGCAGTTCCCGCGCCCGGTCGGTGAGCACCACCTCGCGGGTGCGGGCGTCGGCGCCGGAGACGGTGGTCACGAGGCCGTCGCGCTGCAGGGCGGCCACCGTCTGGCTCATCGCGGAGTGCGTGACGTCGAGCGAGTCGGCCAGTGCCCGGATGGTCATGCCGCCGCGGCGGCCGAGCCGGATCAGCGGGCCGACGAACCGCGGCCGCACCCCCGTGATGCCGCGTTCGGTGTAGATGCGGGCGATGTCGGCGTTCATCGCGTCCAGCAGCAGGAAGACGTGGTGCCACCGGCTCTGCTCGGACGGGTCCGGAGTGGTCACGCGGCAGATCGTAACAGCACTTATACAAGCACTTGTACAAGCACTGTCATGATATTCCGATGACTTCCTCCCGCATACTCGGCACCGTGCTCGAGGAGGTCCCGCTCGCCGAGGGAAACGTGACCGGCGGCGTCGTCCGGGTCGGGGACACGGTGCGCCGCCCCGCCGGGCCGTGGACGCCCGCCGTGCACGCCCTGCTGGCCCACCTGAACGACGTGGGGTTCCCCGCAGCGCCCCGCCCCCTCGGGCTCGACGAGCGGGGCCGCGAGGTGCTGACGTTCGTGCCCGGCACCACGGTGTGGCCGGACCGGTTCGCCGAGGTGGGGCCGCGGGCCCGGCTCGAGAAGGTCGGCCGGCTGATCCGGGACCTCCACGACGCGGTGGCCGGGTTCACCCCGGCGCCGGACGCGCGCTGGCACGTGGTGATCCCGCCCGAGGACGACGGCCGCGGCGAGATCATCGCCCACCACGACCTGGCGCCCTGGAACCTCGTGGTCGACGGGGAGGCCTGGACGTTCATCGACTGGGACGGCGCGGGCCCCGGCTCCCGGCTCTGGGACCTCGCCTACGCCGCGAAGGCCTTCGTGCCGCTCTCGGCCGACCCGGCGCTGCAGCGGCCGGACGCCGCCGCCCGCCTGCGCGTCCTCGCCGACGCCTACGGGCTCGACGAGGAGCAGCGCAGACGGCTCGCGCCGATGCTCGCCCGCCGCTCGAGGGCGATGTACGAGCTGCTCGCGACCGGCACCGGCCCCTGGGCCCGCCTGTGGGCGAAGGGGCACGGCGAGGTGTGGCAGGCGGACACGGCCTACATCGCGAGGCACGAGGCCGACTGGCTGACGGCGCTGCTGGCCTGAGGCCCTCCCCGGAGGCCAGCTCGGACGCCAGCATGGTGGCTTTGCTGGCGCATTACGCCAGTAAAGCCACCATGCTGGCATTCAGGCCGGCGTTCAGGCCGGCAGGAGCTCCGGGTTCGCGCAGTTCGCCGGCCGACCGCCGGCGAGCACCTTCGCCACCTCGGCCCCGATCCGGGCGGCCGACTCCTCCGCCACCTGGCGGGAGGCGCCCGCGAGGTGCGGGGTCGCGAACACCTGCGGGCGGCGGGGCAGGGGGTCGTCGGGTGCGGGCGGTTCGGGGTCGAACACGTCCAGCACGGCCGCCCGCAGGTGTCCCGTCTCCAGCGCGGCGTCGAGGGCGCGGGTGTCCACGAGCTCGCCGCGGGCGGTGTTGACCAGCACCGACCCCGGGCGCATCGCGGCGAGCGCCGCCGCGTCGATCATCTGCTTCGTCTCGGGGGTGAGCCGGGCGTGCAGGCTCACCACGTCGCTCGCGCCCAGCAGCTCCGGCAGGTCCACGAGCTGCACGCCGACCCGCTCGGCGTCCTCCGCGGACGCGTACGGGTCGTGCGCGAGCACCCGGGAGCCGAACCCGCGCAGCAGCTCCGCCACCCGCAGGCCGACGGCGCCGAGCCCCACGAGGCCGACCGTGGCGGCCCGCAGCTCCAGCCCGGTGCGCTCGTAGCGGAAGCCCGCGGCGTCCCAGCGGCCGGCGGCCAGCTCCGCGGCGGCGGCGGGCAGGCCGCGCATCGCGCAGATCATGGTGCCGACGCAGAACTCGGCCACCGCGCCCAGGTTCCGCCCGGGCAGGTGCACGACGAGGGTGCCGGCGGCGGTGGCGGCGGGCAGGTCGACGTTCACCGGGCCGCCCCGCGTCACGCCGACGACGCGCAGCGTGCCCCGGCCGGCGTCGAGCACCTCGGCCGTGAGCGGGGCGAGGTGCGTGACGAGCGCGTCGGCGCCCCGCACCAGCTCCGCGAGCCGGGCCGGGTCGCCCGCCGCCTCCCGCACCCCGTCCAGGGCGCCGAACGGCTCGGTGGGCCACGGCGTGTCGATCCGCCGGAACTCCGCCTCGACGCCCGCGTCGGCGAGCGCGCGGGCGAGCAGGTCGGAGGAGATGAACTCGTCCCCCGCGCAGACCACCACGGTCATCGCAGGCGCTCCCCCGTGGCCGGGTCGAACACGTGCACGCGCTCGGGCGGTGCCGCGATCGTCACCGGGTCGCCCGCCCGCAGCGGGTGCCCCGGCTCCACCTGGGCCACGAGCCGGGTGTCCACCCCGGGCAGCTCCACGGTGGCCAGCCCGTACTCGAGCAGGTCCTCGAACACCAGAACGGTTCCCTCCAGGCCAAGGCCCTCGGTCGGATGGCAGTCCTGCGGGCGCAGCCCGACCACCACGTCGGCGCCGTCGGGCACCCGCACCGCGGTGGCCAGTCCGCCGACGCCGCCGACGCGCACGCCGCTGCCGGTGCCGACGCCGGGCAGCAGGGTTATCGACGGCTCGCCCACGAAGTCGGCGACGAACTTGTCGGCCGGTGCGTCGAAGACCTCGTCCGGCGTGCCGAACTGCTTGATCACACCCGCGTCCATCACGGCCATGCGGTCGGCGAGGCTGAGCGCCTCCAACTGGTCGTGCGTGACGACGATCGTGGTGTAGCCGAACTCGCGCTGCAGCACCTTCAGCTCCCGGCGCACGCGCTGGCGCTGCCCGGCGTCCAGGTGCGAGAGCGGCTCGTCCAGCAGCAGCACCGGGGGGTTGCGCACCAGGGCGCGGGCGAGCGCCACCCGCTGCTTCTGGCCGCTGGACAGGCTCGCGGGCCGCAGGTCGAGCAGGTCGGTCATCTCCAGCCGCTCGGCGAGCGCGTCCACCCGGGCGTTCGCGTCCTTGGCGCGCCGCGCCTTCAGCCCGTACGCGAGGTTCTCGCGGACCGTCAGCGGCGGGTACAACGCGTAGCTCTCGAACCCGACGCCCACGTTGCGCTTGCCCGGCGGCAGGTCGGCCACCGAACGGTCGCCGATCATGATGCGCCCGGCCGTCACGGTCTCCAGCCCGGCGATCATCCGCAGGGTGGTGGTCTTCCCGCACCCGGACGGGCCGAGGAGGGCCACCAGCTCCCCCGGCTCGATGTCGAGGTCGATGCCCTTCACGGCCTCGAACGGCTCGCGGCCGCGTGCGGTGTAGGTCTTGCGCAGCGACTCGAGCCGCAGGCGCTGGGCCGTGGCGGTAGCGGTAGCCGTGGTCATCGGGCACCTCCGGTGAGCGCGCCCTCGGGTCGCCGGGCGGCGCCCAGCCGGGTGCCCTCGGCGGAGAAGACGTGCACGCGGTCCCAGTCGACGGCGAGCGCGATGTCGTCGCCCTCGTGCACGCGGTGGTCGGAGGTGACGGTGATGACCTGCACGCCGGCCACGTCCACCGCGAGCTCCACCGACCGCCCGAGCCGCTCGGCCAGCTTGACGCGCCCGCGCAGCACCAGCCGGTCGGCAGGCGGCTCGCCGTCCACGATCTCGAGGTCGCGGGGCCGCAGCCCGATCTGCACGGCGCCATCGGCGTCGCCCGGTACGCCGACGGCGAAGGCGTCGCCCACCCGGGCGACGCCCGCCTTCGCACCGGCGTCGAGGAGGTTCATCTCGGGCTGGCCGAGCGAGCGGGCGACGAACGTGTCCACCGGCTCCGACCAGAGCTCCGTCGGCGTGCCGACCTGCACCAGCCTGCCCTCGCGCAGCACGCCGATGCGGTCGCCGAGCGCGAGCGCCTCCTGGTAGTCGTGCGTGACGTAGAGCGTGGTGGTGCCCGACAGCTCGCCGAGCTGCTTGAGCTCCGCGCGCATGGCGGCGCGCAGCTTCGCGTCCAGGTGCGAGAGCGGCTCGTCGAGCAGGTAGACCTCGGCGGGGCGCACCAGCACCCGGCCCAGCGCGGTGCGCTGGCGCTGCCCGTTGGACAGCTCCCGCGGGTAGCGCTTGAGCAGGTGGTCGATGCCCAGGGTCGTGGTCACCTGCTTGATCCGCTCGGCCTGCTGCTGCGGCGTCCAGGTGCCGTTGCGGCCCGATCGCAGCGGGGAGGCGAGGTTCTCCTCCACCGTCTTCTGCGGGTACAGCGCGTAGCTCTCGAACGCCATCGCGACGCCCCGGTCGTACGGCTCGACGCCGGTCATGTCCCGGCCCGCGATGCGGATCTCGCCCTCGGCCCCGTCGACGAGGCCGGCCACGCTCTTGAGCGTGGTGGTCTTGCCCGCGCCCGAGGGGCCGAGCACCACGAAGAACTCGCCGTCGGCCAACTCCAGGTCGATGCCCCGCAGGGCCACCGTCTTGCCGTAGCGGGCGGTCAGGCCCGTGATCGAGAGGGATCCCACTAGGACTTCACCGCCCCGAACGACAGCCCGCGCACCAGGTAGCGCTGGATCGACAGCGCCACCAGCAGCGGCGGCAGCGCGGCGATCAGCGCGGCCGCGGCCGTCAGGTTGTAGTAGGCCTGCCCGCCGCCGCCGAGGAACCGGGTGACGGCCACCGTCACCGGCGTGTGCTGGCTGCCGGTGAGGATCAGCGGGAACACGTAGTTGTTCCAGGCGAAGATGAACGCCAGCAGCGCCGCCGCCGCGATCCCCGGGCGCACCAGCGGCAGCGCCACCATGACGAACGCGCGCTTGCGGGTGTAGCCGTCGAGGAGCGCGGCCTGCTCCAGCTCGGCGGGCATGTCCTGGAAGTAGGAGCGCAGGATCCAGACGATCAGCGGCATCGTCACCAGCTGCAGCACCCAGATCATACCGACGTTCGTGTCGAACAGACCGATCTGGTTGTAGATGACGAAGAGCGGCACGATCACCATCAGCTCCGGCGCGAACCGGAACGACAGGATCGTGAACATCACGTCGTTGGATCCCTTGTACTGCCAGCGGCCCGCCGCGTACGCCGCCGGGATGCCGATCACCAGCGAGACGATCACGGCCCCCACGCAGTTGATCACGCTGGTGAGCAGGGCGTCTGTGAAGTTCACGCTGGTGAGGCGCTCGCCCTCGTCGGACAGCACGGTGGCGAAGTTCTCCAGCGTGGGCGTGAACGCGAAGTACGTGCTGATCTGCTCCGCGTTGGTCTTGAGCGCCAGCAGCACCATCCAGACCAGCGGGAACAGCGAGAACACGAACCACGCCAGCAGCGCCACGTCGGCGCCCACCGACGCGGGCGAGAACCTCCGCTGCCCCGGCCCCAGCTCCCTCGAAGCCATGGTGCCTACTCCTCCGATCCTGCGGCGCGCCGCTGGGCCTTGCCCAGCACGCTCACCAGGTAGCGGGCGGTCACGAAGACGATCGCCCAGAGCAGGAACATGTACGTGCTGCCCTGCGAGTACTGCAGCTGGATGATCGAGTTCTGGTACGCGCCGATCTGGAGGGTGCGCGTGGCGTCGCCCGGGCCGCCCGCCGTCAGCACGAACACGTGGTCGAAGATCTTCAGGCAGTCCATGAACCGGAAGATCACCGCCACCAGGATGTAGGGCCACATCATCGGCAGCATCAGGCGCCGGAACATGTAGAACCAGCCCGCGCCGTCCACCGCGGAGGCCTCGAACGGCTCCTTCGGCAGCGACCGGATCCCCGCCAGCACGAGGATCGCCACGAACGGCGTGAAGATCCAGACGTCGACGAGGATCACCGACCAGATCGCGGTGCCCTCACCCAGCCAGTCGAACGTCGATCCGAGGCCGAGCACGTGGTTGAGCACCCCGAACTGCGGGTTGAACATCAGGCCCCAGATCACGCCCGCGATCACCGGCGCGATCATCAGCGGCAGGATCAGCACCCGCTCGAACACCCGCCCGATCAGGCTCGACCGGTTGAGCAGCAGCGCGATCCCGACGCCCAGCACCGTCTCGACGACCGTGGCCACCACCGCGTAGAGCAGGGTGACGCGCACGCTCGTCCAGAACGACGGGTCCGAGAGGATCTCGGCGAAGTTCTCCAGCCCGATGAACACCGGCCGGCGCACCACGGCCGCGTAGTTGAGGAACGCGTAGTAGGCGCCCAGCACGAACGGGTAGAGGATCCCGACGATGATCAGCACCGCCGGGATCGACAGCACGTACGGCCGCAGCGAGCGCCGCCAGGCCGGCACCGGCCGCGGCTCGCGCCGCACGGCCGGTGCCGGGGTCTTCGGTGGGGCGGTGGTGGTCACGGCGTGCTCCGGTATGCCGGCAAGGTGGCTTCACTGGCGTCATACGCCGGCAAAGCCACCTTGCCGGCGTGGAGGTGGCGCCTAGCCGGCACGGTTGACCGCCGTCGTGTTGGCCGCCGCCAGCGCGTCGAGGCGCGTCTTCGCGTCCTGGCCCGCGTAGATGTCCTGCAGGGCCACCGCCCACTCCTCGGTGGTCTCGAAGAACTGGGTCTGCGGCGTGAACTTGATGTCGGTGGCGCCGATGACCTTCTCGAAGGTCTCCTGGTAGCCGGGGAAGCCACCGAGGGTCTGCTTGAACGCCCCCTCGAACACCGACGCGCGGGTCGGGTCGGCGAAGCCGGCCTGCCCGGTCTGCACGGCCTTGGTCTGGGCGTCCTTGCCGGTGGCCCACTGGATGAACAGCCACGCCGCGAGCTTCTTCTGCGACGCCGAGTTCATGGCGAGCGACCAGGTCCACAGGTTGGTGTCGTAGCTGCCGTCCGGGCCGGCCGGGCCCGGGTGCCAGGCGAGGTTGCCGGCCTGCGCGCTGTTGCCCGCGATGTTCTGCGGGTACGTGGCCGAGTCGGCGTCGTACACCATCATCGCGGTGCCCGCGCCCAGGTCACCGGTGCAGTCCGGGTACTCGTACGTGGTCCACGAGGTCGGGCCCGCGGCGCGGGCGAGCTCCACCCACTTGCGCGTGAAGTCCACGGCCTGCGGCGAGTTCATCGTGGCCTGGAGCTGGTCGCCCTGCAGCTCGTAGTCGGTGCAGCCCTCGCGGGTGAACTGCGTCATGAAGCCCGGGTGGATCGTGGCCCACGACCGGGACCCGCGGAACGCGATGCCGTAGGTGTTGTTGGCCCGGTCGGTGAGGTCGGTGGCGAGCTGGACGAGGTCGTCGAAGGTCTCGGCGGGCCGGATGCCGCGGCGGTCGAACTCCGTCTTGTTGTAACAGAGCACGTTGGTCTCGAAGCCCCACGGGATCGCCCACTGGCCACCGGTGCCGAGCGGGCTGCCCACCTGGAAGTCCCAGGACGTCGAGCGGCGCAGGCCCTCGTAGATGTCCTCGAAGTCGTAGTCGGGGTTGGTGGCCGAGCTGTTCTCCAGCCAGGGCTTCAGGTCCTCCATCCACCCGGGAGGCCCGTAGGTCCAGATGAAGTAGGCGCCGGTCATGAACGCGTCGTAGTTGCCGGCGCCGCTCGCGAGCTCGGTGTTGAGGCGGGTGAAGTAGTCGGCCTCCGCCACCAGGTCGGCCTTCACCGTGATGCCCGTGAGCTCGGTGAACTCGGCCAAGAGCGGCTGGAACGCCACCTGGTAGGGGTGCGGCGTCTGCAGCACGGAGATCTCGGTGCCTTCCGCCTTGCGCCAGTCGAAGCCGCCGGTGACCTCGGCAGCACCGTTCTCGGTGGCGGGGCCGTCCCCGCCGGTGCCGAGGCCGCACGCGGCGAGCAGCGACGACGCGCCGACGGCAGCGCCGCCGACGCCGAGCATGCGCAGCAGGTCACGTCGGGTGGGGGTCCAGAGCTCGCGGCCGGTCATGCGGTCCTCCCTGCGGTCGGGGCCGGCTCGTCTGCGGTGACGGCCGGTGAGGTGGGGACGTTGAGTGCCAGCAGCGCAGGCGGGGAGCCGCCGTCGGCCGGCACGCGCAGGCGGGTGGCGGCGGCGTTCTCCAGCCGCGGCAGCACCGCGCGGTAGCGCGAGAGGGGGATGCCCAGCCACGCGCACAGCGCGAGGCGCAGCAGCGTGTTGTGGGCGATCACGAGCACGGACCGGCCCGCGTGGCGCTCGGCGATGTCGCGCAGGGCACCGACGGCGCGCTGCGCGGCGTCGGCGGGCGGTTCGGCGCCGGGGAACGGGTGCGCGGCCGGGTCGGCGACGAACGCCTCGGTGGCCTCGGGGTAGGTCTCGCGCAGCTCGGCGAGGGTGCGGCCCTCGGCGATGCCGAAGTCGACCTCGCGCAGGCCGGGCACCACCTCGGGCTCCAGCCCGAGCGCGGCGGACACCGGCGCGGCGGTGGCCAGCGCGCGCGGCACCGGGGAGCAGACGAGCACGTCGAACTGCTGGCGGGCGGCCCAGTCGGCGAGGGCGACGGCCTGCGCGCGGCCGGTGTCGTCGAGCGGGACGTCGCTCACGCCGGTGTAGCGGTTCTCGGCGTGCCAGATGGTGCGTCCGTGGCGGACGAGGGTGAGGTGGGTGGTCACGAGTGGCTCCCGCCGGCGGCGTCGGAGGCCAGGAAAGCCACTTTGCTGTCCTGTGCGGCCCTGAATGTGGCTTTCCTGAACTCGCGGAACCCCGGCTCGAGCCACCCCCGCTCCACGAGCGCCTCCACCAACCTCTCGTAGCCCTCGGTCAGCTCGCCCGCCCGGGACGGGTCCGGCTCGAACCGCTTGCGCATCCGCACCATCGCCTCGGCGGTGGCGGCGAGTTCACCCCGCGGTGCGGCCGCGAGCACGGCCGAGCCGATCGCGGAGCCCGCGTGCTCCGGCACGGCCACCGGCCGCTGCAGCACGTCGGCGCGCAGCTGGGTCCACCAATCGTTGCGGCTGCCCCCGCCGGTGGCGACCACCGGGCCGGAGACGTCGGCGCCGAGCCCGGCGAGCACGTCGAACGCCAGCCGCTCGACGTATGCCACCCCGTGGGTCACCCGCTGGAACCGGCCGGCGGGGTCCGGGTCGGCCGGCCCGCCGACGTCGAACCCCTCGGCGTCGTCGGCGACGAACGGGAAGCGCTCCCCCCGTCCGGCCAGCGGGTAGGTCGCGCCCGCGGGTACCCCGCGTGCCCGCGCGCGCTCGGTCAACTCGTCGAGGTCGGCCCCGGGCAGCTCGTCGGCGAGGACGCCGGCGCCGGTGCTGGAGGCGCCGCCGGGCAGCCAGCCGCCGTCGGGGTTGCGGTGGCTGTACACGGCGCCGGACGGGTCGTGCAGCAGCTCGGGTGTGGAGCCCTTCAGCACGAGCGTGGTGCCCAGCGCCGAGCACCAGCTCCCGGGGGCGAGCGCGGCCGTGGCCACCTGGGCGGCGCACCCGTCGGTCATCCCCGCGACGATCGGGGTGCCTGCCGGGATGCCGGACTGCGCGGCGCCCGCAGCCGACACCGCAGCCACCCGCTCCCCCGGCGCGACCACCGGCGGGAGCACCGCGGGGTCGACGCCGATCCGGTCGAGCACGGCGGCGGGCCAGCCGTCGGCGAGCAGGTCGTAGCCGGTCTTGAGCGCGTGGCTCCAGTCGGTGGGCACGGGGTGCCCGGCGAGGCGGGCACCGATGTGGTCGGCCTGGTGGGCGAGCCGGTGCCCGGCCGGCACGGGCGCGTGCGCCGCGAGCCAGGCCACCTTGGGCAGTGCCCAGCTCGCCTGCATCCGGTAGCCGAGCGCGGTCCACAGCTGGGCGCCCTCGTCCTGCACGCGTGCGGCCTCAGCGGCGGCGCGCCGGTCGTCGTACATCAGCGCCGGTCCGGTGGCCTGGCCCTGCGCGTCCTGGACGACGAGGGTGCCGGAGGTCGAGTCGATGCTCACGCCGCCCACGGGGCGCCCGTCCAGCCCGGCGAGTGCCTCGCGCGTGGCCTCGCAGGTGGCGCGCCACCAGTCGGCGGGGTCCTGCTCGTGCCGGTCGCCGGCGCGCACGTCGCTCTCCAGGGCCGCGGACCCGGTGCCGAGCAGCGCGCCCGCGCCGTCCACGAGGACGGCGCGCACGCCCTGCGTGCCGAGGTCGATGCCCACCCAGAGCGGGGCGTCGACGGGCGTGGTTCCGGGCAACGGTGCTCCTCACGGTCAGCGCGCTGTGCGCGGCGACACAGTAGGACGGCCCTCATCTCACGTCAACACGTTGTTGTCACACCGAGATCCGTGAAGTGTTGGCCCAGTCTGATCCACTCCGTGCCGGACTTCACATCGAAAGCAGCGTTGTTCACATCGCAGCTTGACGGATCCGCTGTGACACGCTGTGATGCCAGTCGCAAGAGCCCGACGAAGGAGGCGAGCGGTGGCAGAGCGGGAGGCGCACGCAGCCGGCCCGGCGCCCGATGCACCCCGCACGCTCGGTCCCGAGGGCAGGCAGGCCCGGATCACCGACCTCGTGCTCAGCACCGGTTCGGTGTCGGCGCAGGAGCTCGCCGAGACCTTCGGCGTGTCCGTGATGACCATCCACCGCGACCTCGACGAGCTGCAGCGCCAAGGGGTGCTCCGCAAGTCGCGCGGGATCGCCACGGCACAGCCGAGCGGCACGTTCGAGTCCAACGTCGAGTACCGCGCCAAGGCCAACATCGAGGCGAAGCGGCTCATCGCCCAGCACGCCTGCCGCCACGTGGAGCCCGGGATGTCGGTGCTCCTGGACGACTCCACCACCGCGCTGCAGATGCTCCCCCACCTGGCTGCGCTCGCCCCGCTCACGGTGGCCACGAACTACCTCGCCGCGCTCGTCGAGCTCGCCCGGATGCGCGACGTGCAGGTGGTGGCCCTCGGCGGGCACTACGACGTGCAGCACGACTCGTTCCTCGGCTCCACCTGCGTGGACGCCGTGAACTCCATGCGTTTCGACGCCGCGTTCGTCAGCACGTCCGCGGTCGGTGACGGTTACGCCTTCCACCAGGAGGACAAGATCGTCACGGTGAAGCGCGCGATGGTGGACGTCGCCGCGCGCACCCACCTGCTGATCGACCACACGAAGCTCACCCGCAACGCACTGCACCGCCTGCTGCCCCTGCACCGGTTCGCGTCGGTCGTCGTCGACCCCGCCGTCTCGTCCCGCGACCTGGCCGCGCTGCGCGAGAACGACGTGCTCGTGGAGGTCGCGAGCGGTGCCGGCTGAGCGGCACGGCCGCTCCAGTGAAGAGAGATCGAGAGGATCGCCCATGCTCCTGCACGACGAACGCGTCCAGCTGGTGGAGTACTGCCGCCGGATGCAGGCCGACCAGCTCACCGTCGGCACCTCGGGCAACCTGTCGATCCGCTCCGGTGACCACATCGCGATCACCCCGAGCGGCGCGGCGTACGAGGACCTCACCCCCGAGTCGATCTGCGTGATCGACCTGGACGGCAACAGCCTCGAGGACGGGCTCGAGCCGTCGTCGGAGGTGCCGATGCACACGTCGGTGTACAAGAGCACCGATGCGACGGCGGTGGTGCACACCCACCCGCTCTACGCCAGCACGCTGTCCGCGGTGGTGGACGAACTGCCCGCGGTGCACTACATGGTGGCGCTGCTGGGCGGCCCGGTCCGCGTGGCGCCGTACGCGACGTTCGGCAGCCCGGAGCTGGCCGACAACAGCATCAAGGCGATGGAGGGCCGGTTCGGCGCGATCCTGCAGAACCACGGCGCCACCACCTACGGCGACAGCATCGCGAAGGCCTACACCCGCAGCGTCTACCTGGAGTGGGTCTGCCAGATGTACTACCAGGCGAAGCTGTTCGGGCAGCCCAACATCCTCCCCGACGAGGAGATCGCCCGCGTCGCCGAGAAGCTGACCACCTACGGGCAGTCGGTTCCGGCCCGGTCATGACTCGCGCCTGGCTCGGCATCGACGCCGGGACGTCGGTGGTGAAGGCCGCCCTGTTCGACGACACGGGCGAGGCGCTGGCCGTCGCGGGCCGCCCTCTGGAGCTCGTGCACGGCGCCGACGACGCGGTGGAGCAGGACCTCGACGCTATCGTCACCGCGATCGCGGAGGTCGCGCAGGAGGTCTCGGCGGGCCGCACCCCGCACGTCGTCGCGATCACGGGCCAGGGCGACGGCTGCTGGGTCACCGACGAGGCGGGCCGGCCGGTACGGCCCGGGCTGTCGTGGCTGGACGGCCGGGCGAGCGCGCTGCTGGGCCGGTGGAACGCCGAGGGTGTGACGGAGCGGGTGTTCCGCGCCAACGGCACCACGGTGTTCCCCGGGGCGCCCGGTCCGCTGCTCGCCTGGCTGGACGCGCACGAGCCGGACGTCCTCGACCGGGCCGCCACGGCGGGCGCCTGCAAGGACGCCGTGTTCACGCGGCTCACCGGGGAGCGCGCCACCGACCCCAGCGACAGCTCGATGCCCTTCGGCGACGGCACCGGCACCGGCTACAGCGCCGACGCCCTCGAGGCGATGGGGCTGACCCACCGCCGCGACCTGCTCGCGCCGATCACCGTGCCCGTGCCCCAGGCGCCGCTGTCGGACGCCGGTGCCGAGCTGCTGGGCATGCCGGCGGGCACGCCGATCAGCTCGGGGCCGTTCGACTTCCCGGCCTGCGCGCGCGGCGGCGGGGTCCGCGAGGTCGACGAGGCGCTGCTGATCGTCGGCACCACGCTGGGCTGCATGGTCCACGTCGACCGCCTCGCCACCGAGGGCGACCCGGCGGGGTTCTCCGTGGCCACCGGGGAGCCCGGGCGGTGGCTGCGGGCGATGCCCGCGATGGTCGGCACGGCCTCGATGGACTGGATGTTGCGCACGCTCGGCCTCGGCGTCGACGCGATCGACGCCGCGCTCGCCACCAGCCCGCCGGGCGCGGGTGGCGTGGAGGTGCTGCCGTACTTCGCGACGTCGGGCGAGCGCGCCCCGTTCGTCGACCCGCACGCGTCCGGGCAGGTCACCGGTGTGCGGCTGACCACGACGCGGGAGGACCTGGTGCGGGCGGTCTGCGAGGGGCTCGCGTACGCGGCGCGGCACTGCTTCGATGCCGCCCGTAGCGTGCGCACACCCGGCGCGGAGGCGAGCGGGCCGGCGCGGATCGTGGCCTGCGGCGGCGGCACCCGCTCCCGGCCGTGGCTGCAGGTGTTCGCCGACGTGCTCGGCGTGCCGCTGGAGCTCGCCCGCACCCCGGAGGTCGGGGCCCGGGGCGCGGTGCTGGCGGCGGCGGCCGCGCGCGGGGAGGACCTCGACGTGGACACCTGGACCGCACCGGAGGACGTCGTGGAACCCGATCCTGCCGTCGCGGCGCGCTACGCCGACGGCTACGCGCGCTACCTGGAGCACGTGAAGGCGGCGCGGCCGTTCTGGGCCACCCGCCCGGCGTCGGCGGCGGTGTCGGCATGACCGGCGCCCTCTCCCCCGATGGCCGCGACGCGGCGATCGCGGCCGCGCGGTCGGGCCGGTTCGACGTGGCGGTGGTCGGCGGCGGGATCACCGGTGCCGGGGTGGCGCTCGACGCCGCGGCGCGCGGGCTTTCGGTCGTGCTGCTCGAGGCGGGCGACCTGGCGTCGGGCACGTCGTCGCGCTCGGGCAAGACCGTGCACGGTGGGCTGCGCTACCTGGAGCAGCTGAACTTCGGGCTGGTGGCGGAGGCGCTGCACGAGCGCGACCTGCTGGTACGCACGCTGGCCCCGCACCTGGTGACGCCCGAGCCGTTCCTGTTCCCGCTGACGAAGCGATGGGAGCGCCCCTACATCGGCGCGGGTGTGCTGCTCTACGACGTGATGGCGGCCGCGGGACGCACCGGCGGCCGGGGCGGCGTGCCGCACCACCGACACCTCACCCGGCGCGGCGCGCTGCGCGAGGCACCCGGGCTGGATCCGGGCGTCGTCACCGGTGCCCTGCAGTACTACGACGGCCGCATGGACGACGCGCGGCTCACGGTGGCGGTGGCCCGCACGGCGGCCGCGCACGGCGCGGTGGTGCTGAGCCACGCGCCCGTGGTGGACGTGCTCCGCGACGGCGCCCGCGTCGCCGGGGTCACGGTCGAGGCGGACGGGAACCGGTTCGACGTCAGCGCGTCGGTGGTGGTCAACGCCGCCGGCGTGTGGGCGGCGGACGTACAGGCCATGGCGGGCCCGGCGACGTTCGCGGTGCGCCCCGCCAAAGGCGTGCACCTGCTGGTGGAACAGGAGGCGTTCGACTCGCGCACGGGCATCCTCGCCCGCGCCGAGGACTCGGTGATCATCCTGCGGAAGTGGTTCGGGCACTGGCTGCTCGGCACCACCGACACCGCGTACGACGGCGACCGCCGCACGCCCGCCGTCGAGCAGGCCGACGTCGACTACCTGCTGCGCAACGTCAACCGCTACCTCGCCCGGCCGCTGTCGCGCGACGACGTGCTGGGCGCGTTCGCCGGGCTGCGACCGCTGCTCGCACCGGTGGCGCGCGACCCCGCCACCACGTCGGCGCTCTCCCGCGACCACACGGTGGTGGAGGAACCCGCCGGGATGGTGACCGTCGTCGGGGGCAAGTACACGACCTACCGGCGGATGGCGCGCGACGCCGTCGACGCCGTCGGCCGGGCCCTCGGCGACACCCTGCCGCCGTGCCCCACCGCGGAACTGCCGCTCGTCGGCGCGGCCGGGTGGCGGGCCGTCGGCAACCGGGCGGCGCGCCTCGCGGCCGAGCACCGGGTGGACGAGGCGCACGTGCGCCGCATGCTCCACCGCTATGGCGACGAGCTGCCGGACGTCCTCGCCCCGGTACCGGCGGACCCTGCGCTGGGCCGCCCGCTCCCCGGCGCGGAGGAGTACCTGCCGGTGGAGTTCCGGCGCGCTGTCACGCACGAGGGCGCGCGCACGCTCGCGGACGTGCTGCACCGCCGCACACACCTGGCCATCGAACGCACCGACGGCGGGCTGTCCGCGGCACCGGCCGTGGCCGCCCTGCTCGCGCCATTGCTCGGCTGGGACGCCGACCGGCAGGCGGCCGAAGTGGCCGCGTACCGGGAGGAGGTGGAGCGCGACCGCGCCGGCCTCGCGGGTCACGGCGAGGGCAGTGACTCGGCGGCGCCGTCGCGGACGAGGTAGGCGAACGCCGGGACGGCCGGGCGGGTGAAGCCGTAGGAGATGGTGACCTCCACCCGCACGCCGCCCGCCGCGGCCGCGGTGGTGACGAGCAGCGACGTGGGCTGCACCACTCGATCGAGGGCGGCGAGGAAACGCGGGTCCGCGGTCAGCAGGGGCAGGACGGGCGCGACGACGTGGAGGGTCGCCTCGTCGATCGTGGCGGTGCCGTCGACGGCGAGCGTGACCGTCGGCCGGCTCGGCGGCCCGCCCTCCGGCACCGGCACGACCGGCACGAGCGCGGCCCGCGGGCCCTGCGCCGTGGTGACCACCACGACCGCCGCGACGTCATCGCCCTGCGCCGATGGCGCGAGCGCGCGGTCGGGCACCGCACCGAGCTCGACCACGCCGTCGGCTTCCACCGTCGCGTCGGCGAAGCCGCGGAACCCGTCGTGCCCCGTGGCCACCCGCGCGGCGCCTGCGTCCTCGTCACCCACGAGGAACCGCCCGCTCAGCGGGAGGACGACCCCGCGGTCGAGCTCCGAGGCGAGCAGCCGGGAGTGCGCCGCGCCCGCGCGCAGCGCCGCTCCGGACTCCGGCAGCCGGACCTCGGCCACCCGGAGCAGCTCGTGGTAGCCGTCGATCGTCGGTTCGACGATGACGACGTGCGGCTCGCCGGTTCCGCTGAACCGTCCGGCGAACAGCACGCAGGACCGGGACAGGACGAACCGCGAGCCGCCGATGTCGCCGATCGTCTCGGCGCCCGGGTCGGTCAGCGCCGCCCACGCCCTGGTGAGCGTGTCGCCGTGGGAGAGCAGTTCACCGCGCGGCTCCGCGAACTCGCACGGCCGCGGGTGGGCCGTCGCGGCCCGCCATGCGTCGACCGCGGCAACCGACCCGGCCGCCACGAGTACTACACCGGCCAGTACGGCCACCACCCGGAGCACGGTCCTGCGCACGGGCCGATCATGGCGAGACCCGTGCCCGCGGACATCCGTGGATCTACGGATTCGGCCTAGTGTGCGGGCATGGTCGACGACGCGGTGGCGCTCCGACCGGCACGTCCCGAGGACGCGCCCGCGATCGCCGACATCTGGCGCCGAGGGTGGCGCGACGCCCACCTCGGCAACGTCCCAGACGAGCTGGTGGCCGCGCGCACGGACGTGTCGTTCGACGTCCGCGCGGCGGAGCGGACCGCCGACACGGTGGTCGCGACGGTCGGCGGCGCCGTCGCCGGGTTCGTGATGGTCGTCGGCGACGAGGTCGAGCAGGTCTACGTCGCGGCCGGGCACCGGGGCAGCGGGGTGGCCGCCGCGCTGCTCGCCGAGGCCGAACGCCTCGTGCGGGCGGGCGGGCACGAACGGGCCTGGCTCGCCGTGGTCGGCGGCAACACCCGGGCACGCCGGTTCTACGAGCGCGGCGGCTGGGTCGACGAGGGGCCCTTCGACCACGCCGCGGAGGGGCCCGCGGGGCCGATCCGCATACCCGCCCACCGGTACGTCAAGCACGTCCACGACGTGACCTGAACCCGCCCCGGTATCACCCGTTCGGACGTCTCGACGGCCCACCGTCGGGTACGTCGGGGATCGCGACCCCTCCTCCCGGGGGTCATGAATCCGAGGAGTACCACCTTGACCAGATCGTCCGGCACCGTCGGCGTGCACCGGCCCGTCCAGCGCGCCGCACAGGCCGTCGGAATCGTGTTCCTGTTGGTGGGCGTGCTCGGCTTCGTGCCCGGCATCACGACCGACGTCGGGCAGATGACGTTCGCGAGCCACGAGTCGGGCGCGATGCTGCTCGGCCTGTTCCAGGTCTCCGTCCTGCACAACGTCGTGCACCTGCTGTTCGGCGTGGCAGGCCTGGCGATGGCCCGCACGACGCCCGGCGCCCGCAACTTCCTGATCTACGGCGGCGTCGTCTACGGCGTCCTGTGGATCTACGGGCTGCTGATCGACCCGTCGAGCGCGGCCAACTTCGTGCCCCTCAACACCGCCGACAACTGGCTGCACTTCGTGCTGGCCGTCGGCATGGTCGCCCTCGGTTTCCTGGTCGGCCGCGACCGCCGCACCGTCTGACACCCTGACGCCCCGCCGCGCTCGGGCCTGGTCCGCGGACCGGGCCCGAGCGCGGTGGTGCACCCGCACGCGGTCACGAATCGATCACGCACCGAAACACCTGGACCTCCCGTCACGAGCAGACGCCCGGACATCACGACAGGAGATCACAGGTGGCACAGCCCGGCCCGAACCCGCACGGCCCCCATCCGCAGGACACGTACTACTTCGCCCCGCAGTACGCGCCCCCGCCCCCGCCGCCGCCCCGCAACGGCCTCGGCATCGCCGCGCTCGTCCTCGGCATCGTCGCGCTGCCGCTGCTGATCACCGGTCTGACGGCGTGGATCTCGGTCATCCTCGGGCTGATCGCGGTGCCGCTCGCCCTCGCGGGCCTCGGCCGCGTCCGGCGTGGTCACGCGACGAACAAGGGCGCCACGATCGCCGGGCTCGTCCTCGGCGTCGTCGGGGTGGTGATGGGCATCCTCGCGGTCGTCGTCACCGTGCAGGCCGTCGACGACGCGCTCAACGGGCCGACGGCCACCATCAGCAGCGGTGGGCCGGCCGGCTCGAGCAGCACCGCGGGCGGCGACACCAGCACGTCCACCGAGGTCGCCGGCCCCGTCGCGCTCGGAACCGCCGTCGACATCGACGGCCTGGTCATCGCTGTGACCGAGGTCTCGTCCCGCAAGGACATCACCGGCGCGATGACCTGCGCCGAGGTCACGTACGAGAACCGGTCGGACGAGCGTCGGCCGCGCAACATGTTCGACTGGACGGCCCGGGACGAGAACGGCGCCAGCGAGGGGCCCGGCCTGAACGGCTCGTCGGACGCCCTCGACTCCGGTGACATCGCGCCCGGCGGGACGGCGTCGGGCTCGGTGTGCTTCGACCTCCCGCAGACGAAGGTCGCCGCCATCGAGTACCAGGGGAACGTGTTCACCTCGGGCCCCGACGCGGAGTGGCTGGTGAGGCGGTGATGAGCACGATCCCGATGGGCTTCGTCCTCGTCGTCGGCTTCGGCGTCGCCCTGATCGCCGTGCTGCAGGTCCTGGCGTTCGCGTGGCTGGTCGACACGGCCCGCTCGGTCCGCGCGATGACGCAGGTGCTCACCGCGCAGCAGCGGCCCGCCCAGGTCCCCGAGCCCCAGGTCGCCGAGCAGCCGGTCGGCCGACCCCAGGTCGAGCCGGTCGCCGCGGAGACGGCCGCCTAGCGGCGGTCTGCACTCCCACCACGAGCGAACGGAGCACCGTGAAGATCACGCTCGTCCGGTACCTGATCGGCGGCGTCGCGCTCGCGGCCGTCACCGGGCTCGTCGTCTTCCTCGCCGTGCCGAAGTCGATCACCGGGGACGTCGCGACGGATGCCGCGTGCCGGGCCTTGGCCGAGCACTTCCTCGCCGAAGGGCCGCACCCCGATCAGACGGCCGTCATGCGGCAGATGAGCCCCGAGCGGATGAACGAGCTCGTCGAGTCGGTCACCGAGCACACCGCCGAGGCGTCGATCCCCGAGGTCCGCGCGGCGGGCGAGAAGCTGGCGGCGGCGGGCATCGCGCCCGGGGGGCTGTTCGGTGTCCTCGGCATCATGGCGGCCACGGCAGAGGTCATCGAGGCGTGCGGGAACGCCGGGTGGACCCCGCAGGCGGCCGGCCTCGTCCCTGACGGACCGAGGTGACCTTCAGCTGGTGGAGCGCTTGGCGCGCGACGGCTGCACCCGCATCGGCTCGCCCGGCATCTTGGGGTACTCGGGCGGGTAGGGCAGGTCGCCGAGCCCGCGGTCACGCTCGTCGGCGGCGTACCAGTCGAGCACGGTCTCCAGCCCGCCCACGGCGTCGTCCATGCCCGCGTGCGGGTCGCCGTGCTCGGCGTAGAGCCCGGGGACGGTGCGCACGTCGAAGTCCTCGGGCTCGACGTCGGGCAGCGTCTCCCACGTCACCGGCATCGACACGGTGGCGCGCGGCCGCCCGCGCACCGACCAGGCCGACGCGACGGTGCGGTCGCGGGCCGCCTGGTTGTAGTCGAGGAACACGCGTTCGCCGCGCTCCTCCTTCCACCACGCCACGGTGGCCTTCTCCGGCAGCCGGTCGGCCACGCGCCGCGCGATCGCGATCACAGCGTGCCGCACGGCCACGAAGTCCCACTCCGGCCGGATGCGGCAGAACACGTGCACGCCGCGCCCGCCCGAGGTCTTCGGCCAGCCGACGAGCCCGGCCTCGTCGAGCACCTCGTGCAGCACCGCGGCCACCTCGACGGCGTCGGCGAAGTCGGTGCCCGGCTGCGGGTCGAGGTCGATGCGCAGCTCGTCGGGCCGGTCCGGGTCGGCGCGCCGCACCGGCCAGGGGTGGAAGTCGAACGTGGCCATGTTGGCCGCCCACACCAGTACGGCCTGCTCGGTGGGGCAGAACGAGTCGGCGGTGCGGCCGCTCGGGAACGTGACCCGCGCCGTCTCCACGTAGGACGGGGCACCCTTGGGCAGCCGCTTGGCGAAGAACGACTCGCCCTCGACGCCGTCCGGGTAGCGGTGGAGGTTGGTGGGCCGCTCGCGCAGCACGCCGAGCAGCGGCTCCGCGACCGCCCGGTAGTACTCCACCACCTCGCCCTTGGTGATGCCCCGCTCCGGGAAGTACACCTTGTCCGGACTGGTCAGCCGCACCTCGCGGTCGCCGTCCGGGCCGGGGACGGACAGCAGCACCGCCGCGCTCTTGCTCGCCACGGGACCGGACGCTACCCGCTACCCTGCTCGAGATGCCCGATCTCCACGAACCGGACCGCCCGGGTCGTTCCCGGCAGTTCGACGACGAGCTGCTCGGGCTCGACCCCGACGACCCTGAGGCCCAGGCTTTCGCCGACCACCTCGACCGCATGCAACGCCACCGCCCCGCCTTCACGGTGGAGGGCTACCTCGACGGGGTGCGCGACTTCGCCGACTCCGCCAACCGGGCGCAGGGCGGTCGGCGCTTGGCTGCGGTGTTCGTGGTCGTGCTGCTCCTCCTGGGCGTGGCGTGGGTGGTGTGGGAGGCGCTGGTGTTCGTGCTGACCACGCTCGTCTGAGCCATCGGCCCCGCCGCGGACATAGTCTGGAGGGCATGGATCCCGCCACCGAGCCCGCCCCGAAGGTCGTCAAGTCCGATGCCGAGTGGCGCGCCCAGCTCAGCCCGGCCGAGTACCAGGTGCTGCGCCAGGCCGGCACCGAGCGGCCGTTCACGGGCGAGTACACCGACACGAAGACCCAGGGCGTCTACTCCTGCCGCGCGTGCGGCGCCGAGCTGTTCCGCTCCGACGCCAAGTTCGAGTCGCACTGCGGCTGGCCCTCGTTCTTCACCCCGCTCGCCGGCGACGCCGTGATCGAGCGCGTGGACACCAGCCTCGGCATGCGCCGCGTCGAGGTGCTGTGCGCCACCTGCCACAGCCACCTGGGCCACGTCTTCGAGGGCGAGGGCTACCCGACGCCCACCGACCTGAGGTACTGCATCAACTCGATTTCGCTGCGCCTGGAGCCCGACGCCGGCTGATCACCGCTGCGCTGCGCCACCGCAGACCGGTGCCGCGGGCATGATCAGGGCTTTGGCGCAAAGTCGGGCGTTTTCGACCCGGGAATGCGCCAACTCCCTGATCATGGGCATGGCGGCGGCCAGGATCGAGTTCCGCGGAACCCCGGCCCGTAGCTGCCGCTTCCGGGGAGCTCGTTCAGGGCAGCGTGGCGACCAGGTCCCCCGGCTCCACCCGGGGGCCGGTGAAGAACGGCGTCTCCTCGCGGACGTGGCGGCGGGCCTCGGTGGCGCGCAGGTGGCGCATGAGGTCGACGATGCGGTCGAGCTGGTCGGCCTCGAACGCGAGGATCCACTCGTAGTCGCCGAGCGCGAACGCGGGCACCGTGTTGGCGCGCACGTCCGGGTAGTCGCGGGCCTCCCGGCCGTGCTGGGCGAGCATCGCGCGCCGCTCCTCGTCGGGGAGCAGGTACCACTCGTAGGAGCGGACGAAGGGGTAGACGCAGAGGTAGCGCCGCGGCGCCTCCCCCGCGACGAACGCGGGCAGGTGGCTCTTGTTGAACTCCGCGGGGCGGTGCAGCGCCACCTGGCTCCACACCGGGGTGCTCGCCCGGCCGAGCGCGGTGGTGCGGCGCAGGTCGGCGTAGGCGGCCTGGAGGGCCTCGACGTTGTCGGCGTGCCACCAGACCATGTAGTCGGCGTCGGCGCGCAGGCCGGCCACGTCGTACACGCCGCGCACGCTGACGCCCTTGCCGCGCAGGGCGTCGAGGAACTCGCCGAGCTCGGTGGCCACGGCACCGCGGTCGTCGCCGAGCCGGCCCGGTTCGACCCGGAACACCGACCACATCGCGTAGCGGATGGCGCTGTTCAGCTCTGCGTAGTCCAGGCGTGCCACGCGTCCATCCTGCCACGCGCGCCGTCAGCCGCCGCCGTCGCTGGGGGTGGCGCCCAGCACGGTGCCAACGAGGTCGCGCGCCAGGTCGGCGAGGCCGTCGGCGCTGAGCGGCTCGCCGGAGAAGGTGGCGAGGAACGCCTGCTGGAAGGAGGCCCCGAGCAGCAGCCGCGCCATCGCGGTGGGATCGGCGTCTGCCGCGACCCGACCGAGCCGCTGCTCGGCGCCGAGGTAGCCGGCGAGCAGCTCCTCCGGGGTGCGCGGCCCGCCGCCACCGAGCCGGTGCAGCCGCTCCCGGTGGGCGGCGAGCAGCCGCTGGGAGGAGAAGACGGACGCCGAGATCGGGAAGCTGTCGGCGTAGAACCGCACGGCCGTGACGACCAGCTCCTCGAGGTTGCCCCGCAGGTCGCCGGAGCCGGCCTCGAGGCGGGTGAGCAGCGCCGGGAGACCGGGGAGCTGCTCGTCGAGCACGCGCAGGAAGATCTCGGTCTTGTCCTCGAAGTGCTTGTAGAGGGCGGCCTCGGAGTAGCCGGCAGCACGGGCGATCTCCTTGGTGGTGGCGCGGGCGTACCCCTCGGTGCGCATGATCCGCGCCGCCGCGGCCAGGATCTCCTCCCGCGTCCCCACGTCGCCTCCTTGACGGTTGGTGAGTGTTTACCCACCCTAGGGGTGAGTGTTCACTAACCAGGGAGACCGGCATGCACATCACCGTGTTCGGAGCCACCGGCGGCACCGGGCGGCACGTCGTGACGCAGGCGCTCGACGCCGGTCACCGGGTCACGGCGGTGGTCCGCGACCCCGCCCGGCTGCCGGTGCCACCCCGCGACGACCTGACCGTCGTCACGGCCCGGCTCGACGACCGCCAGGCCGTGCAGCAGGCCCTCGCCGACGCCGACGCCGTGGTCGACGCCCTCGGCGTGCACACCAGCGGGCCCACCACGTTCCGCGCCGACGCCGCCCGCGTGATCACCGCGGCGATGCGGGAGGCGGGCGTGCGCAGGCTCGTGGTCCTGAGCGCGGCCGGCGCGCACACGGAGGGCGACAGCGCCCCGGTGCGGTTCCTCGTCAAGCCGGTGCTGGGCTGGTTCCTGCGGCACCACTTCGCCGACATGCTGGCCATGGAGGAGGTCGTGCGCGCCAGCGGCCTCGACTGGACGATCGTGCTGCCCCCGCGGCTGACCGACGGGCCCGCCACCGGGAGCATCCGCAGACAGGTCGGGAGCAACGTGCGGGGTTCCTACTCGATGACCCGTGCCGACCTCGCGGCGGCCGTGCTGCAGGCGGTCACCGACGACACCGTGCGCGCCGCGTCGCTCTCGGTGGCGGGCTGATCGCCCCGAGGTGCCACCGCCGCCACTCCCCGGCACGATGTGCCCCCGACGGGTGACGATGATCAGGAGGGGTCGAGTGGTGGGAGCACGGACCGCCGGGGCGGATCTGACCGGCCGGTATCTGCTGGTGCTGAACGAGGACCTGGTGGACGACTACGACCGCGCCCGCGCGGCGGTGCAGGACTTGTGCGGCGAGGAGGTCACGAGCACCCGCGACACCCCTCTCCCCGGCCCGCCGGCGCAGGCCACGCTGTTCGCCGAGCTCGGCGTTGCCGTCGCCGACCTCTCGGCCGCGCAGCTGGCCGCGGCGCGCACCGACCGCAGGCTGCTGGGCGTGGAGCCCGAGCGCGTGCTGCGGGCGATCGACGGTTCCCTGTCCGAGGAGTACCTGCGCGGGTTCCGCGACGCGGCACAGTTCCTGCACGGCCAGGTCGCGGGCGCCGCGGCGGTGACGCCCGCGCAGTTCGGCGACACCGCCGAGCTGACCTGGGGCCTGCAGGCCACCGGTGTGGCCGACGCGCCGGAGACCGGCGCCGGGATCACCGTCGCGGTGCTCGACACGGGCCTCGACCTCGGGCACCCCGACTTCGCCGGCCGCGACATCGAGGCCAGGTCGTTCGTCGAGGGCCAGACCGCCCAGGACGTGCAGGGCCACGGCACCCACGTCACGGGCACCGCCTGCGGCGCGCTCGCCCCCGCCGGTGGGCGGCGCTACGGGATCGCCCACGAGGCGCGCATCCTCGTCGGCAAGGTGCTGGGCGACGACGGGTCCGGCACCGACGCCGACATCCTCGCCGGCATCAGCTGGGCGATCTCCGCGGGCGCCCGCGTGATCTCGATGTCGCTGGGCGCGGACGTCCGCGAGGTGTCCACGGCCTACGAGGCAGCGGGCAGGCGCGCCCTCGCCGCGGGGTCCCTGATCGTGGCCGCCGCAGGCAACAACGCCCGCCGCCGCGCGGGCAACCCGGGGTTCGTGGGCGTGCCCGCGAACAGCCCGTCGATCATGGCGGTCGGGGCGGTGGACACCGCGCTCGCGATCGCCGACTTCTCCGCCGCGAGCTCCACCGTCGACGGCGGGCAGGTCGACATCGCGGGACCGGGCGTCGACGTGTTCTCCTCATGGCCGCGGCCGCGGAGCACCAACACGATCTCCGGCACCAGCATGGCAACCCCGCACGTCGCCGGCATCGCGGCACTGTGGTCGCAGCGCACCGGCGCCACCGGCCAGCAGCTGTGGGCCCAGCTCGTGCAGGCCGCGCAGCGACTCCCGCTGCCGGCGAGCGACGTCGGGTCCGGGCTGGTCCGGGCCCCCGGGGCATGAAGGAGGGATCGACGTGCACCAGAAGGTCACGATCTCGGTCGCCGACGACGCGATCGACCGCATCGACGAGGTCGTCGCCGCCCTGGAGAGCGGCGGGCTGCACGTGGAGCAGGTGCTGCGCCCCATCGGCGTGATCACGGGCACGGTGGAGGGGCAGCAGGTCCAGGCGCTGGGCGGCGTGTCCGGGGTGAGCGCCGTCGAGCCGCAGTGCACCGTGCAGCTGCCACCCCCGGACTCCGACGTGCAGTAGGCGCGGAGGCGCTCCCGGCGGAGTTCAGGAAAGCCACATTCAGGGCCGGAGAGGCCTTGAATGTGGCTTTCCTGAACCTCGGGTGTGGTGGGACACCACCCGCTCCGCCGCCGCCCGCGCCGTGGCCACGCACGCCGGCACGCCCACGCCGTGCAGCGCCGAGCCGGCCATCGCCAGGCCGGGCGGCAGGCCCTCCTCGATCGCGCGGACGCGCTGGAGGTGGTCGACGCCGTACTGCGGCAGGCCCCCGCCCCACCGCTGGACGTGGACGGCCACGGGCTCGGCCGTGACGCCGGTGAGCGCGGCGAGGTCGGCCCGGGCGCGGGCGACGAGCTCGGCGTCGTCGATCTGGAGGGCGGCTGCCTCGCCGAAGCGCCCCAGCGACGCCCGCAGTCGCACGAGCCCGCCTTCGGCGAGGTGCGCCCACTTGTTCGAGGAGTGCGTGAAGGCCTTGACGGCAAGCGGCTCGTCCGCGGCCACCAACACGCCCGACGTGGGCGGCAGCGCGGCGGCGTCCTGTTCCCGGAAAGCCAGCGCGACCACCACCGAGGACGCGAGCTCGATCTCCCCCACCGCGCCCGCGGCCGCCGGGGCCACGCCGGCCAGCAGCCGGGCGGCGGCGGGCGCCGGGACGGCGAGCACGACCGCGTCGACGTCGAGCAGCTGCGGCGCGGTGGTGGGTCCGAGCACGAGCCGCCAGCCGCCCTCGCGGCGCTGCAGCTCCCGCACGGTGGTGCGCAGCCGCACCTCGGCGCGTGCCGCCGCGACCAGCGCGTCCAACAGCACGCGGTAGCCGCCCCGCACGGCGCCGAACACCGGGCCCCCGCCCGCGGGGCGCGGGCCGCCGTCGCCCACGTCGCGGCTCGCCGCGGGCACCGTGGTGAGCCCGGCGGCGCGGTCGGCGGCGGCGGTCAGGGACGGGGCGCCCGCGTCGAGGGCGGCGGCCAGCGCCGGCACGGTGGCCCGCAGGCCGAGCGCGTCTACGCGGCCCGCGTAGACGCCACCGAGCAGCGGGTCGGCCAGCCGGTCGGCGATCTCGTCGCCGAACCGGGCGCGCAGCAGCCCGCCGAGCGCGACGTCACCACCCGGCTCCCAGGACAGCGGCCGCCCCGGCTCGGCGGCCACCGCCGCGGCACCCTCGGCGGACAGCAGCCCGTCGAGGCGCGCGGCGCTGGTGGGCACGCCCAGGAGGGTGCCGGGAGGCAGCGGCCCGGTGCGGCCGGCGGCCCGCACCGACGCGGCGGCCCCCGTGGGGTGCACCAGCAGGTCGGTCAGGCCCAGCTCGGCGAGGAGCGCGGGCACCTCCGGCCTGCGCGCGAGGAACGCCTCGGCGCCGACGTCGAAGGGCACCCCGGCGAGGTCGACGGTGTGCAGCACGCCGCCGACGCGGCCACGCTGCTCGAGCACGTCGACGCGGGCGGCCGGGCCGAGGAGGGTGCGCAGCCGGTGGGCCGCGGCGAGCCCCGAGATCCCGCCGCCGACGACAGCGACGCGGGCGGTCACGGCTGCAGCGTGTGCACCAGCTCGACGAGCCGGGTGAGGACGTCCGGGTCGGTGTCGGGCAGCACGCCGTGACCGAGGTTGAACACATGCCCCGGGGCGCGGCGGCCCTCCGCGGCGATCCGCCGCGCCTCGGCCTCGATCGAGGCCCGGTCGGCGAACAGGACGGCGGGGTCGAGATTGCCCTGCACCGCCACACGGCCGCCGGTGCGGCGCGCGGCCTCGTCGAGCGGGATGCGCCAGTCGACGCCCACGACGTCGGCGCCCGCCTCGGCCATCGCGCCGAGCAGCTCGCCGGTGCCGACGCCGAAGTGGATGCGCGGCACGCCCGCGTCGGCCACGCTCTGCAGCACCCGGGCCGAGTGGGGCAGGACGTGGGCGCGGTAGTCGCGCTCGGACAGCGCCCCCGCCCAGGAGTCGAACAGCTGCACGGCGTCGACGCCCGCGGCGAGCTGCGCCTGCAGGAAGGTGGAGGTGATGTCGGCGAGGCGGGCCATGAGCGCGTGCCACACGTCCGGGGCCGAGCGCATCAGCGCCTTGGTGTGCTCGTGGTTGCGGCTCGGGCCGCCCTCCACGAGGTAGGAGGCGAGCGTGAACGGCGCGCCCGCGAAGCCGATCAACGGGGTGTCACCCAGCTCGGGGATCAGCAGGCCGATCGCCTCGGCCACCGGCGCGATCTGCTCGAGGTCCAGCCGCGGGAGACGCTCGACGTCGACCATCGTGCGCACCGGGTGGGCGACGACCGGCCCGGTGCCGGCGACGATGTCGACCGCGACGCCCGCGGCGTAGAGCGGCACCACGATGTCGCTGAACAGGACCGCGGCGTCCACGCCGTGCCTGCGCACCGGCTGGAGCGTGATCTCGCAGGTGAGGTCGGGCGTGAAGCACGCCTGCAGCATGCCGGTGCCCGCGCGCAGCGCCCGGTACTCCGGCAGCGACCGCCCGGCCTGGCGCATGAACCACACCGGCAGGTGCGCGGGCCGCTCCCCGCGCGCGGCCGCGAGGAACGGGGCAGCGGGCAGCTGCCGGCGCGGGCGGGCGTGGGAGACGGGCACGGCAGTCATGGTCCCTCCATCCTCCCATGTCCCACCGCGGCGTCACCGGCGGGCGGGCGTCGTCCCACGTCCGGGTTGTCCCGTGTGCGGCGCGCCTTGTCTGCGGATCACCGAGAGCGACCTAAAGTCCTCGCTCGTGTCCGACGCGCCCGCCCCACCACAGGAGTTCCAGCAGGCCGTCGCCTCGCTGCGCGCCGTGCGGTTGCGCCCCGAACTCCTGCTCTCACCCCTGGAAGCGCCACCCCGCCTCGCACCCTGGACGTGGGCGTTCAGCGTGGAGACCGTGGGCGAGGACGGCGACGCCGCGGAGCCGGACACCAGCGGCCGGCTCATCCTGCTCCACGACCCCGCGGGTCAGGACGCCTGGGAGGGCACGTTCCGGCTCGTCTGCTTCGTGCAGGCGCGGCTGGAGCCCGAGCAGCTCGGCGACGAGATGCTCCCGGTCGTCGGCTGGTCCTGGCTCACCGAGGCGCTCGAGCAGGCGGGGGCCGAGCACGTCGCGCTCGGCGGCACCGTCACGCAGACCTCCTCCGTGCGCTTCGGCGACATCGCGGGTCCGCGCCGCGACGACGACGTGGAGCTGCGGGCGTCCTGGAGTCCCGTGGGCACCGACATGTCGCGACACGCCGAAGCGTTCTGCGCGTTGGTGGCCTCCGCGGCCGGGCTCCCGCCCGTCGGAGTGGCCTCCCTGGCAACTCGCCGAATCTGAAACCGGGTCCCTCCACGACCGGGTGATCCGGGGCTTCACCAGCACTTTCGATGCTCCTAGTGATCAAAATCCTCACCCGGACGAGTGGATGGGCGTCGACAACGCTGTAACTTTCACCCAGAGAAGTTCGATCCGATACACGACGTTAGACCGCTTGGGGGGCTAGGCTTCCTCCACGACACCTCCTCGGGCGGTCGGGCGAGTCGTTCCATCCGACCGGGGGTCTGGTGCCGGTCGGGGGGCAACGACCGACTCCAGGGAGGTAGTGACGTGGCCGTAGTGGGCCAGGGAGCGCCAGTACGTGGCGCTGCGGGACACCCACCCGCCCATGCCGTGTTGTCGCCCGCGATGGTGCCGCACCCGCGGGAAGAGCTGTTCTCGGTGCTGGTGGTCGACGACCACCCGCTGCTGCGTGAAGCGATCGCCGCTCGGCTGCGGTCGATGGGCGCAGGCACGGTGTACGAGGCCGCATCGGTGGCGGAGGCGCGCGCACGTGCGCACGCCAACGGGCCCTGCGACCTGGCGATCCTCGACCTGGGCCTGCCCGACGGCAGCGGGCTGGACCTGGTCACCGAGTTGCGGTCGCTGGGCTGGAACCGCCTGGTCGTGCTCGCGTCGTCCGACGACCCGTACGCGGTGCGGTCGGCGTTCCAGGCGGGCGCGCAGGCGTACCTGCTCAAGTCGGCGTCGGCGGCGATCGTCACCGACGGCGTCAAGCGGGTGCTCGACGGCGGGGTGTACGCCGACCCCACCGTCGCGCCGTTGCTCGCCACCGGCACCCGGGTGCCGGGCACCGACAACACCCCGCGCGAGCTCTCGGCGCGCGAGGTGGAGGTTCTGCAGCTGGTGGCCGACGGGCAGTCCAACAAGGAGATCGGCGAGGCGCTGAGCCTGTCGGCGCTCACCGTGAAGAGCCACCTGTCGCGCATCGGGCGCAAGCTGGGCACCGGTGACCGCGCTCAGATGGTGGCGCTGGCGATGCGTGCCGGGGTCATCCGCTGACAGGAGAAGCACTCGAGGACGACGCCCCGGCGCCGGTCCCGCTGCTGCGGCCGGCCGACGGGCTGCCTCCGGTCGTCGCCGACCGCACCGCGCTCGACCACGCCGCAGCCGCGTTCGACCGCGGCAGCGGGCCGATCGCCGTCGACGCCGAACGGGCGTCCGGGTTCCGCTACTCGCAGCGCGCATACCTGGTGCAGCTGCGCCGCGAAGGCGCGGGCACAGCGCTGATCGACCCGATCCCGCTGGGAAGCGACCTGTCGGCGCTCGCCCCTGCCCTCACGGGCCCCGAGTGGGTGTTGCACGCCGCCAACCAGGACCTGCCCTGCCTCGCCGAGGTGGGGCTCGCCCCGTCGAAGCTCTTCGACACCGAGCTGGCCGCCCGGCTTGCCGGGCTGCCCCGCGTCGGGCTGGGCCCGCTGGTGGAGCAGCTGCTGGGGCTGTCGCTGGAGAAGGGGCACGGCGCCGCCGACTGGTCGCGCCGCCCGCTGCCCGAGGACTGGCTCGTCTACGCCGCGCTCGACGTCGAGGTGCTCGTCGAGCTGCGCGACGTGCTGGCCCGGGAGCTGGCCGAGCAAGGCAAGCTCGAGTGGGCGATGCAGGAGTTCGAGGCGGTGCGCACCGCCGCGCCCCCCACGCCGCGCGCCGAGCCGTGGCGGCGGCTGTCCGGGGTCCACAAGCTGCGCAAGCCGCGGTTGCTCGCCGCGGCGCGCGCCCTGTGGGAGGCCCGCGACCGGCTCGCCGCGGAACGCGACATCGCGCCGGGACGCGTGCTCCCCGACAGCGCCATCGTGGCGGCCGCCGCCGCCCAGCCCGACACCGCGCAGGCCCTCGCCGCGATGCCGACGTTCCGCGGTCGCGCCCAGCGCCGCCTCACCTCGTACTGGTTCGGGGCGCTGGAGAAGGCGTACGCGCTCGACCCCGCCGAGTACCCGCGCTCCGCCCCGCCGTCCGACGGGCCGCCACCCGTCTCCCGGTGGGCCGACCGCGACCCGGAGGCCGCCGCCCGGCTCACCGCCGCCCGCGCCACCGTGGCCGAGGTGGGCGAGCAGTGGCGCGTGCCGGTGGAGAACCTGCTGCAGCCCGACCTGCTGCGGCGCCTGGCGTGGAGCCCGCCCGCCGACGGCGACATCCGCGCCGCACTGCGCGCGGGCGGAGCCCGGGAGTGGCAGATCGAGCTCCTCGCCGCCCGCCTGGAGAAGGCCTTCACGACCCGCTGAGGCCCCCCGGCAGTCAGGCTGCCGGGAGCTCCACGGTGACCTTCAGGCCGCCACCGGGCACCGGCTCGGCCCACACGCGCCCGCCGTGGGCCTGCACGACGGCGCGCACGATCGACAGCCCCAGCCCGGACCCGGGGGTGTCGGCGGTGCGCGCGACGGGGCCGCGGCGGAACGGCTCGAACAGCTCCGCCACCCGGTCGCCCGGGATCTCGGCGCCGCTGGAGGAGACCTGGAGCCGGGCCGTGCCCTCGTCGGCGCCGGTGCACACCTCCAGCCACCCGCCGACGACGTTGTGCCGCACGGCGTTCTCCACGAGGTTGCCCGCGACCCGTTCGAGGAGCACCCGGTCGCCGCGCACCGGGGCCGCGGCGGTGCGCAGCTGGATCCGCAGGCCGCGCCGGCCCGCCTCCGCGCGGACGGCGGCCAGCGCGGGCACCACGACGTCGGCGAGGTCCACCGGGCTCACCTCGCCGAGCTCCGACCCCTCGGTGCGGGCCAGCAGCAGCAGCCCGGCGATGAGGTCGTCGGCGCGGCGGGTGGCCTCGCGCACCACGCCTGCCATGCGGCGCAGCTCCTCGACGTCGGCATCGGGGTCGGAGAGCGTGACGTCCACCTCGGTGCGCAGCACCGACAGCGGGGTGCGCAGCTCGTGGCTGGCGTTGGCGACGAAGCGGCGCTGGGCGTCGAACGCCGCCTGCAGCCGGTCGAGCATCGCGTCGAAGCCCGCGGCCAGCTCGGCGACCTCGCCACGGGCGTCCTGCAGACCCGTGCGCGTGTCCAGGGACTCCACCGTGAGGCGCCGCGCGGTGGCGGTGACGGCGTGCAGCGGGCCGAGCACCCGCCCGACGAGCACCCACGACACCACAGCCGCGGCGATGACCACGAGCGGGAACGCGATCAGGCCCGCCCGCAGCACGTCGGCGCGCGCCGCGGCGCCGATGGCCTCGTTCAGCCGCTCCGCCGGCACGCTGACGCCCCCGACCCGCACCGTGGTGCCGGGCGGCAGCGACGGCACGCTGCGCGCCACGCCGCCCACGAGCAGCCAGCCCAGCCACAGCAGCAGCACGCTGACCAGCGCGACGACCGCCGTGCAGACGAGCGTGAGCCGGGGTCGCAGCCCACCCCCGCGGCGCCGCTGCGCCGCCCGGAACGGCTCGGGTGGGAGCGGCGCGGGCGGGACGGCCTGCGGTGGCGGCCGGCCCGCGGTGCGGGTCGGGGACGGCGCGGACTCCGCCACGGTCCCTCCTCGTGCCCTAACCGGCCGCGGGTACTCGATAACCGGCGCCGACCACGGTCTCGATGACGCCGGGATCGCCGAGCTTCTTGCGCAGGGTCATCACGGTGACCCGCACGGTGGTGGTGAACGGGTCGGCGTTCTCGTCCCAGACCCGTTCCAGGAGCTCCTCGCTGCTCACCACGGCCCCGCCCGCGGCCAGCAGGACCTCCAGCACCCCGAACTCCTTGCGGGTGAGCTCGACGGGCCGGTCGCCGCGGTGCACGGTGCGCCGCGCCGGGTCTAGCGCGACGTCGCCCGCCACGAGCAGCGGGGGCACGGCGGGCGTGGCGCGCCGCCCGAGCGCACGGCAGCGGGCCACGAGCTCGGGGAAGTCGAACGGCTTGGCGAGGTAGTCGTCGGCGCCCCGGGACAAGCCGTCGACCTTGTCGGCGAGGGTGCCGCTGGCCGTCAGCATCAGCACCCGCGTGGTGGCGCCTGCGGCGACGATCTCGGCGCACAGCTTGTCGCCGGACATCCCGGGGAGGTCGCGGTCGAGCACCACCACGTCGTAGCGGGTGATCAGCGCCTTCTCGTGGCCGCTGTCGCCGTCGTACGCGACGTCGACGGCCATGCCCTCCCGCCGCAGGCCGCGCGCGACGGCGTCGGCCAACGCCCGCTCGTCCTCCACGACCAGCACCCGCATCAGCGTGCCTCCTCCGACGGCGTGGGGGCCTCCACCGGTGCCGGCAGCGCCGCCGCCCACTCGGTGACACGGCGGGCCACGTCCTGCGCGGTGAGCCCGGCGGCGTGCAGCACGTCGGCCCGGCTGCCGTGGTCGAGGAAGCGTTGTGGCAGCGCGAGATCGCGCAGCGGCACGTCGCACTCGGCGTCGCGCAGCACCGCGGCGAGCGCGGAGCCGAACCCGCCGTGGCGGCCGCAGTCGCTCACGGGCACGACGAGGCGGTGGCTGCGCGCGAGGTCGACGAGAGCCTCGGGCACGGGCAGCACCCAGCGCGGGTCGACGACCGTGACGGCCACGCCCTGCTGCTCGAGCCGCCGCGCCGCCGCCACCCCGAGCTCCCCGAAGGCGCCCGCGCACACCAGCAGCACCGACGGGTCGCCCGCCTTCGACTCGTGCAGCACGTCGACGCCGTCGATGCGCCGCAGCGCGGGCACCGACTCGATCACCGCGCCCTTCGGGAAGCGCAGGGCGGTGGGCCCGTCCTCGACGGCCACGGCCTCAGCAAGCTCCTCCCGCAGCGTGGCGGCGTCACGCGGAGCGGCCACCCGCATGCCGGGCACGATGCCGAGCAGCGACAGGTCCCACATCCCGTTGTGCGAAGGCCCGTCGTTGCCGGTGACGCCCGCCCGGTCGAGCACCAGCGTGACCGGCTTGTCGTGCAGGGCCACGTCCATCAGGAGCTGGTCGAACGCGCGGTTGAGGAACGTGGAGTACACCGCAACGACCGGGTGCAGCCCGGCCGCCGCGAGGCCGGCGGCGGAGGTGAGCGCGTGCTGCTCGGCGATGCCGACGTCGATGCAGCGCTCCGGGAACGCGCGCGCGAACGGCGCGAGGCCGGTGGGGCCGAGCATGGCCGCGGTGATGGCCACGACGTCGGGCCGCCGCGCCCCGAGCGTGACGAGCTCCTCGGCGAACACGCTCGTCCAGCCGACGGACGGGGGCCCGGTGGGCCGCCCCGTCTCCGGGTCGAACGCGGCCGGGCTGTGCATCTGCTCGGCCTCGTCGTTCTCGGCGGGCGGGTAGCCGCGCCCCTTCTGCGTGACCGCGTGCACGATCACGGGGCCGCCGAAGTGCCGGGCGCGCCGCAGCGCCGACTCCATCGCCGCGATGTCGTGGCCGTCGACCGGCCCGAAGTACTTGAGCCCGAGGTCGGAGAACAGCGCCTGCGGGCTCAGCGCGTCCTTCATCCCGGCCTTGAGCGCGTGCAGCCCCGCGTAGATCGGGGCGCCGACCACCGGGGTGCGCGACAGCGCCTGCTTGCCCGCCTCCAGCACCCGCTCGTAGCCGGGCTGCAGCCGCAGCGTGGCGAGGCGGTCGGCGACCCCGCCGATCGTGGGCGCGTAGGAGCGGCCGTTGTCGTTGACCACGATGACGACGTTGCGGTCCTTGCCCGCCGCGATGTTGTTGAGCGCCTCCCAGGCCATGCCGCCGGTGAGGGCGCCGTCGCCGATCACGGCGACCACATGCCGGTCCTGGCCGGTGAGCGCGTAGCCGCGGGCGATCCCGTCGGCCCAGGACAGCGACGTGGAGGCGTGGCTGTTCTCGACGTGGTCGTGCTCGCTCTCGGCGCGGCTCGGGTAGCCGGAGAGCCCGCCGGTCTTCTTGAGCGACTCCCAGCCGTCGTGCCGGCCGGTGAGCATCTTGTGGACGTAGGCCTGGTGCCCGGTGTCCCAGATCAGCGTGTCGCGCGGCGAGTCGAACACCCGGTGCAGCGCGATCGTCAGCTCGACCACGCCCAGGTTCGGCCCGAGGTGCCCCCCGGTGCGCGACACCGAGGCCACCAGCTCCTCGCGGATCTCGGCGGCCAGGGCCGGGAGGTCGTCGGGTCCCAGCCGTTTCAGGTCGGCCGGGCCACGGACGGATCGCAACACGGTCACCGGGCCAGCTTACGGAAGCCCGCGCGTCCCGCGCGTCTGCACGGCCCACGAGCGTGATCGTTGCGAGATCGCCGTGTCCGCCCGAGCGGCGGCGTTCACGCGGATCTCAGACCGATCAGCGGGTGATGATCGCAGGCCAGGGCCTTCCCGTCGGGCACTCCGAGCCTCGATCAAGGGGAGATGGTCGCTAGATGATCTTCAAGAGCGACCATTTCCCCTTGATCGCCCTGAGATCCGCCGTTTCGCCCACTTCAAGGGGACGCAGCCTCCTGGTGGCGCCGCGCGCACCGAAGGGCAGGCCCCAGGCCTGCCCGCGAAGCCTGCCGTAGGGGCCGCAGAGGCTCCCAGGCCAAGGGGCGCGAAGCGATCGCGCAGCGACGCCGGAGGCGCCCTTGACCTGGGAGGGGCGGCCCCGCACGATGCGCGGCGCCATCAGGAGGCCGCGCGCGGGAGGCATGATCACGAAGTCGGCGCAAGAACGGGCGTTTTCGACCCGGGAACGCGCCAACTCGGCGATCATGAGCGCGCCGCTACCCCGCCGCCGTCCGCGGCGCCGGGATCTGCACCGGGCCCGCGATCCGCACCAGGTTGCGCCCGCCCCGCTTGGCCGCGTACAGGGAGGCGTCGGCGACCTTGAGGACCTGTTCGAGCGTGGTGCCGTCGTCGGGCACGGACGCACCGCCCACCGAGACCGACAGGCCCGCGATCGTGAGGTTGCCGTCGGGCGTGCACACGGGCACCTCGAGCTCGGCCACCATCCTGCGCAGCCGTTCGGCCACCGACCGCACCTCGGCGCGCCCGAGCGCGCCGGGCGGCAGGTCGGCCAGCAGCACCACGAACTCCTCGCCGCCGAAGCGGCCCACGAGGTCGCCCTCGCGCACGCCGCCGCGCAGCGTCGTGGCCACGGCAGCCAGCACGTCGTCGCCCGCGAGGTGCCCGTGGGCGTCGTTCACCAGCTTGAAGTGATCCAGGTCGAGGATCAGCACGGCGGCCGTGCCCCGCCCGCGCTGCGCCCGCAGCACCGCCCGCGCCGCCTCCGCCTGCCAGGCGGCGGAGTTGAGCAGGCCGGTCTTCCCGTCGGTGCTCGCCACCTCCTCGAGGTGGCGCACCAGCACGGCGCGGTGCAGCACGAGGATGGGCGGCAGCACCAGCGCCACCAGCCACGGCGTGGCGCCGATCGCCACGGCGGCCAGCCCGCCCATGCAGAGCGTGGCCACCTCGAGGGCGTTGTCGTCGAGGCGGCCGACGAGGCAGCGCAGGCCGGGCCACTCGCTGGTGAGCGCGATGACGCCGGCCACGAGCACCGTGTTGACCAGGACGTAGAGCAGCACCGCGACGGCGATCCCGGCCACGCCCGCGACGTCGTCCGGCGACGCGGGCAGCCCGCCCGCCCATTCCACGGCCGAGTGCGCCGCGCCGGCGGCCAGCACCACGGTGGCGGTGGTGTAGACGTGCCGGTGCAGCGGCACCTTCGCGGGGCGCCAGACGCGCCGCCACAGGTGCAGGTAGACCACCGCGATCACGGCCGCGGCGAGCGCGGGCGGCAGCAGGAGCGCCGCGGCGAACGTCCACACCGAGCTCAGGTCGAAGTACGAGGTCTCGGAGGCCCGCCTGCGGATCCGCTCGATGCCGGTGGCGAGCTCCGTGTGCACCACGCTGAGCAACGTCAGGAACGCGGCGAGCGCGCCCGCCTCCCCGGTGAACGGGGCGCGACCGGGGTCGGCGAGGTTCGCGACGACGGAGGCGAGCGCCGCCGCCTCGACCGCGAGCACCAGCGCCACCGCCGGGCGAGGGAGGCGCCACAGTTCCCAGCGGACCGGGTCCCGATCGCCGGGACGCCGGCCGGCCGGACTGCGCGGGTGAGACGGCTCCGCCACGCCCGCCCCCTCCCCTTGCCGCGACCGCCAGGTGCCTGACGGCGAGGCTAGTGAGGCGGCACCGGCATGTCAGGAGGGCTGAGATCCCACATGGGGGTGGTCCTCCACCACCGCATCGTCACTCTCCGTCGACAGTCCAGTCGCGCCCCGGAGCGGGCTCGCCCCCATGGCGGGACCCGACGGGGTGTTCCGCGGCCGGGTGCGTACCCATCCGCACGACGTTGCGCCCGGCCCGTTTAGCCGCGTAGAGGGCGGTGTCGGCGACCTGGAGCAGCGTGCGCAGGTCGACGCCCTCGGCCGGGGCGACCGCTCCCCCGATCGACACGGTGAACCCCGAGAGGCTGAGCGGTCCGTCGGGGGTGGGGATCTCCACCCGCAGATCGGCCACCCGCAGGCGGATGCGCTCCGCCACGGCCGTGAGCTCGGTGGCGGCCGCGGTGGGCGGGCCCGCGAGCAGCACCACGAACTCCTCGCCGCCGAACCGGCCCACCAGGTCGCGTTCGCGCAGCTCGGCGCGCAGGGCCCGGGCCACGGCGGCGAGCACGTGGTCGCCCGCGAGGTGGCCGTGGGTGTCGTTGACGGCCTTGAAGTGGTCCAGGTCGAGTACGAGCACCCCGCGCGGGCCGTCGGCCGGGGTGCTGCGCTGCAACAGCCGTTCCGCCTGCGTGTGCCACGCCGCGGCGTTGAGCAGGCCGGTCTTCCCGTCGATGCTCGCGGCCTCCTCCAGGTGCCGCACCAGCACCGCGCGGTGCAGCACCACCAGCGGCGGGAGCGCGAGCAGCACCAGCCACGGGTTCACGATCAGGGCCACCGCGGTGAGCGCGCCGAGGGACAGGGTGGCGAACTCGAGCAGGTTGTCGTCCCAGCGGCCGAGGACCCGCACCAGGTCGGGCTGCGGGGCGCTCATCGCGACGGCGCCCGCCACCAGCCCGGTGTTGACCGTGGTGTAGGCCAGCAGCGCGAGCACGATGCCGGGGACGCCCGCGGCGGTCAGCGCGTGCGGCCCCACCCCGACCACGTCGACGACCACGGCGGCGGCCAGGCAGGCCAGCACGATCGTGGCGGCGCTGTAGGCGCTGCGGTACAGCGGCACGCGCGGACGACCGGTGCGCGCCCACACGTGCAGGTGCACCACCACCGCCACCGCCGCGGCGAGCGCGGGCGGCAGCACCAGGGCACCCGCGAACGTCCAGACCGAGCTGAGGTTGGCGTGGTTGCCGACCGTCACGCGCCTGCGCAGGCGCTCCACCCCGAGCGCGGTCTCGGTGTGCAGGATGCCCAAGCCGGCGAGCAGCGCGGTCTCCAGCAGCTGGTGGGCGTCGGGCAGCGGCATCCGCACCGCCGCGGCCACCGCGGCCCCGACCGCGGTGAGCTCGACGACCAGCACGGAGAACACCAGCCGGTGCGGCAGCTCCCAGAGCGGCCAGCGGCGGACCGCCCACCTCCGCACCGCTCGGGCCGCGGGGCCGGCTCCCTCGGACTGTGCGGGCATCAGCACCTTCGCTCGGGTCCTGGGCGTCGCCACCGAGGGTAGTGGAGGACGCTTCTTCCTGTCACCCGGTCGGGTCCCGACCGCCCCGCACCGTGACACAGTGAGGCGACGTGCGTGCACAGGCCGCACCATTCGGCCGCTTCGCGCCGCCTACACCTGAATGCAGTACGCGCCTGGCGCGTACGGAACAGCCCGTCGGCGATCCCCGAACGCGTGGCCGCATTTCCCGACAGAACCGATGCCGTGACTCGGAAGGAGGGACGCACCATGCGCAACCGTGACTGGACCTGAGAGCCACCGGACGCCGGGTGCCGTGGCGGAACCGCCCGCACCCGGCGACCACCCGCCCGCACACCGGTCGTCGTGTTCGCACATCGGTTGCAGTCGGTGTGCGAGCGGCAAAGGTTATGTGTGAGCGCTAATCGCGCGCGGGCTCGGCGGGGCCGTGATCGGGCATCAGCTGCGCGAGCGACGCCGCCGAGACCGCCGCGGACACCACCGAGATCCGCACCGCGTTGCGGCCCGCCCGCTTGGCGGCGTAGAGAGCGGTGTCCGCGGTCTGCAGCAGTGCGGCCAGATCGCTGCCGGACCCGGTGGCCACCGCGCCGCCGACCGACACGGTGAGGGTGTCGATCCGCAACGCCCCCCGCAGCGTCGGCACCTCGAACCGCAGGGCCTCCACCTGGGCCCGGATCCGCTCGGCCACCACCTCGAGCTCCACCGACTCGAGCTCCACCGACCGGGGGGCGTACGCCGCGCGCCGCAGGAGCACGACGAACTCCTCGCCCCCCATGCGGCCCACGAGGTCGTGGGCGCGCACCAGCCCGCGCAGCGCGGCCGCCACCGCCGACAGCACGTGGTCGCCGACGGCGTGCCCGTAGGTGTCGTTGATCGCCTTGAAGTGGTCGAGGTCGAGCATCAGCACGCCCGCCGCGCGTACCGGGCCGTCCGTGCGCGCGAGGGTCCGTTCCGCCTCGGCCACCCAGGCCGCGGCGTTGAGCAGGCCCGTCTTGCCGTCGGTGCTCGCTGCGGCCTCCAGCGGCCGGATCAGCGCCGCCCGCAACGCCGTGTAGAGCGGGAGCAGCACGAGCACGAGCCCCGCGGGGTTCAGCGCCAGGGAGATCGCGGTGAGCGCGCCCAGGCACACCATGCCGACCTCGAGGAGGTTCTCGTCGAACGGCCCGAACAGCGTGACCGGGCGGGCGCCCGGCGTGCTCACGGCCACCACGGCGGCGATCAACCCGGTGTTGACCGCCATGAACACCACCATCGCGGCGAGCACCAGCCACAGCGGCCGCTCCGTGGGCGCGGAGGCGGGGGCCATCTCGTCGAGCAGTGCCCCCGTGCAGAGGCAGGCGAGCACCACCGTGGCGGTGCTGAACACCTGGCGGTACGGGGGCACCCACGGTCGCCAGGCCCGCGCCCACAGGTGGGTCATGAGCACGATCGCGAGGAGCGCGGCGTGCGCACCGGGCATGACGAGCACCGCCGCGAACGTCCACACGGAGCTCAGGTCGATGTGCGAGAGGCCGCCCAACCGCCGCCGTTGGCGCTCCACACCGACCGCGAGCTCGCCGTAGGCCACGCCCGACAGGGCGAGGACGGCCACCTCCCACAGCTCGTCGCCGGACAGGAAGGGTGCGTCCACGAGGCCGCCTGCCAGCAGCGTGGCCGCCGCGGACTCTACGAGCAGCACCACGCCCAGCAGGAGCGGGGGCATCCCCCACACGAGCCACCGGCGCACACCGCGGCCCCGCGGGCGTGCTGCGACACCGGCGAAGGACACTCGCTCCGGTGTCATCCTGCTCCCTGGTTGTGTCGGCAGCAGCACGGAGCGTAACGCAGCCCAGGCACGGGAACGGACGTTCTCGCAGCTCGAGTTCTGGATCGGAGCCGTCGCGCCGGCGCGCGTCAGTCGCCCGCGTTGCTGTGCAGGCCCGAGGCCTCCACGGCAGGCGGCGGGTTCTTGTCGACGGTGACCGGCAGCAGCGCCGGCCGCGTGGTGGACGCGGTGCCCATCCGCACGGCGTTGCGCCCCGCACCCTTGGCCGCGTACAGCGCGCGGTCGGCCACCTCCAGGAGGTCCCGCAGCTCCGCGCCGCCGTCCGGCATCACCGCGCACCCGACCGAGACGCTCAGCCCGCGCACCGTGAGCGGGCCGTCGGGGGTGGGGATCTCGACGCGCAGGTCGGCGACCCGCCTGCGGATCCGCTCGGCCGCCGCCTCCAGCTCGGAGGGGCCCCTGCCGCCGAGCCCGGCCAGCATCACCACGAACTCCTCGCCGCCGAAGCGGCCCACGAGGTCGCGTTCGCGCACCTCGTCGCGCAGCACGTCGGCCACCGCGGACAGCACGTGGTCGCCCGCCAGGTGGCCGTGGGTGTCGTTGACGGCCTTGAAGTGGTCGAGGTCGAGCACCAGCACGCCGGGCGGCCCGTCGCGGCGCTTCACCCGGTGCATCACGCGCTCGGCCTGCACGTGCCAGGCGGCGGCGTTCAACAGGCCCGTCTTCCCGTCGAGGCTCGCGGCCTCCTCCAGCTGCCGCACCAGAACGGCCCGGTGCAGCACGAGCAACGGCGGCAGGCAGAACAGCGCGAGCCACGGATTGGTGAGGTAGGCCATCGCCACGAGCGCGCCGAGGGAAAGGGTGGCGATCTCGAGCAGGTTCTCGCTCCACACACCGACCATCTGGGAGAGCCGCGCGTGCGGGGTGCTCACCGCGATCGCGCCGGCCACCAGCGCGCTGTTGACAGTCAGGAACACGAGCATCCCGAACACCAGCACCAGCAGCGCCCGCGGGTCGAACAGGTCCATGGCCTGCTGCGCGAACACGTAGGACATCAGCGACGACGCCGCGAACGCCGACAGCACCATCGCGGCGCTGTTGAACACCTGCCGGTACAGGGGTGCGCGGCGGTACGCGGCGCGGTACCAGATGTGCGAGTGCACGAGCACCGTGACCACGGCCGCGTACCCGGGTGGCAGCAGCACCGCCGCCATGAAGAACCAGACCGACCCGAGGTCGACGTGCAGTTCCTCCCCGGTGATCCGGCGGCGCATGCGCTCGACGTCCCGCGCGATCTCGGTGTGCACGACGCCGAGCACGCAGATGAGGGCCGCGGTGCGCAGATCGGCCGATTCCGGCGTGATGGTGAGGACCCCGTAGAGCATCAGCAGGAACGCGGTGAGCTCCACGGTGAAGACCGGGGCGACGAGCCGCCGCGGAACCTCCCAGAGGTCCCAGCCGGCCACCCAACGTCGGATGGCGACGGTGGGCGCGTGCCCCTCTCGGGGCGCTCCGGCTTCTGCTGACATGGGGTACTTCCGCTCGACGCTCGGGGCCCGAACCTAGTACAGCCGACTGGCCGGTGTCAGCCCACCTGTCCGCAGCGTCACCACAGCGTCGCACAGCGCTGCGAACGGCCGCCGGATGGGGGTATGGAGTACTCCGTTCGTACCTGCATCCGTGAGCGGAACGCCCCAAGCTGGCTGATGCCCAGCACCATCCCCGGCCGAACATGCGACCGTGGCTGGCGCCGAGCCGACCGGTGTCGGAGCACCCACACACATCACGCAGAGAAGGGACCCCCCATGCGCGGCAAGAACTGGTGAACCAACCACCCCCACCCACCACACACAGAAAGGACCCCCCATGCGCGGCAAGAACTGGTGAACCAACCACCCCCACCCACCACACACAGAAAGGACCCCCCATGCGCGGCAAGAACTGGTGAACCAACCACCCCCACCCACCACACACAGAAAGGACCCCCCATGCGCGGCAAGAACTGGTGAACCAACCACCCCCACCCACCACACACAGAAAGGACC
>NZ_JBHSKO010000026.1:0-137838 GCF_042657305.1 Pseudonocardia zijingensis
CGCAGGCGACGCCCGACAGGGCGCCCTTGAACTGTGAGAAGCGGCCCCACACACTGCGGGGCGTCCTGCCCACCCATGTCACCGATGTCCCAAGACACCACCGTCACCGATGTGGTCAGACATGACAGTGTCGATTTCGCCCGGGAATGCACCAAACCCGTGATCATGGCCGCGGGACCGGCCGGAGGTGGCGCCGCGCGCCCACCCGGGCAGGCCCCCGGCCTGCCCGCGATTGCCCCGCACGATGCGCGGCGCCACCGGAGCTCCCCGGCTTGCAGCACCGCAGCCGGGCTAGCGGGGCAGGGCGGCGAACGCGTCGTCCGTGCGCTCGAGGATCGCGTCGATGTCGGCGTCGGTGTGCGCGGCGGAGAGGAACCAGTTGTGCCAGGGGTGCAGGTAGACGCCCCGCTGGACCGCCGCCTCGGCGAACGCTGTCACCAGGCGGAAGCCCTCGTCGCCCGCGAACGACAGCATCGGCATCTGCACCGGCCCGGTCTGGCGGATCTCGTACCCGTGCGCGGCGGCCTGCGCGGCGAGGCCGTCCCGCAGCCGGGTGCCGGTGCGGGCCATCTCCGGCAGCGCGACGCCCTTGCGCAGCTCGGTCAGGGTGGCGAGGCCCGCGGCGAGCGGCACCGCGGCCGTCCAGAACGAGCCGGTGACGTAGATCGACCCGACGGCGTCGCGCAGCGCGTCGATGCCGGTGACGGCGCCGAGCGCCTGCCCGTTGGCGATCGCCTTCGACCAGGCCGACAGGTCCGGCCGGACCCCGAGCGGCTCCCAGCTGCCGCCGAGGTCGAGCCGGAACCCGCAGCGGACGTCGTCGAGCACGAGGACGGCCCCGGTGCGGTCGGCGAGCGCGCGCAGCCCGCGCGCGAACGCGGGGTCGACGAGCTCCTGGTCGCGCTTGATGTCGTGGCGCATGGGGCAGACCACGATCGCGGCGAGGTCGTCTCCCGCCTCGGCCGCGGCGGCCTCGGCGGAGGCGAGGTCGTTGTACTCGTAGTGCACGAGGTGCGCCTGGTCCTCGGCGGTCACCCCGGAACCGCGCAGCGAGCACCACGGCACCGCGCCGTGGTAGGCGCCGTGGGCCACGAGCAGCTTGCGCTTCCCGGTGGCGGCGCGCGCGATCGTGACGCAGGTGGTGGTGGCGTCCGAGCCGTTCTTGCAGAACATCGCCCAGTCCGCCGACGGGATCGTGTCCACCAGCAGCTCGGCGAACTCGACGGCGACGGGGCTGGTGCCGTCGAGGCAGTCGCCGCGGTCGAGCTGGTCGAGCATCGCGGCCGTGACGGCCGGGTGGCGGTGGCCGAGCACGACGGGTCCCCAGCCGCACATGAGGTCGAGGTAGGTGCGCCCGTCGGTGTCGGTGACCCGGCAGCCCTCCCCGGAGGCCATGAACTGGGGGTGCGCGGAGCTGAACGCCTGCACGGACATGTGGCCGTACATCCCGCCGGGGATCACCTGGCGGGCCCGCTCGCGCAGCGCGAGCTCGTGCTCGCCGAGGACGGTCGGTGCGGTGGTCATGCCGGGGTTCCCTTGCTGGAGTCGAGCAGCTCGCGGGCGACGGCGGCGATGCCGGGACCGTCGAGGCGGTAGTGGGCGTAGAGGGCGGCGGGCGGTCCGACCGGCACGTGCTCGTCGGGCACGCCGTGGCGGCGGAACGGCACGCGGGCGCCCGCTTCGAACAGGCACTCGGCCACCGCGCTGCCCAGCCCGCCGGTGAGGTTGGCCTCCTCGACCGTGAGCACGGCGCCGGTGGAGCGGGCGGCGTCGAGCACGGCGTCGCGGTCCAGCGGGGAGATCGTGAACATGTCGACGACCCGGGTGGAGATCCCCGCCGCGGCCAGCTCGTCGGCGGCCTGGAGCGCGGGGTGCACCTCGGAACCGGTCGTGATGATCGTCAGGTCGGAGCCGTCGCGGACGGTCTCGGCGCGGCCGATCGCGAGGTCCGGCACCTCGGGGTAGACCTGCGGGTCGCGCCCGCGGCCGAGCCGGATGTACATCGCGCCGGGGTGGTCGAGCGACAGGCGCAGCAGTGCCCGCAGGTGGTTCGCGTCGGTGGCGCACACGACCGTGAGGTCGGCGATGCAGCGCATCATCGCGAGGTCCTCGAGGCTGTGGTGGCTGGTGCCGTAGAAGCCCATGGACATGCCGGAGTGGTGGCCGACCACGCGCACCGGCATCCCGGGGTAGGCGCAGTCGGTGCGGATCTGCTCGGCGCCCAGCAGCGCGGCGAAGGCGCCGAAGGTGGCCGCGAACGGGATGTAGCCGGACGCGGCCATGCCGGCCGCCATCGTGATCATGTTCTTCTCGGCGATGCCGACGTTGACGAACCGTTCCGGGTGCCGGGCGGCGAAGTCGGTGGCCCGGTTGGAGCGGGCCAGGTCGGCGGTGAGCACGACGATGCGCGGGTCGTGGTCGGCCAGGTGGGCGAGCTCCTCGCCGAACACGAACGCCGGGATCGCGCGGGTGTCGGTGCCGTCGACCGAACGGCTGTCCTTCAGCCCGACGTTGGCGGTGCCGTTGAACAGCTCGGACTGGTCCTGGGTGCTCATGCGCGCTCCTCCAGCTCGGCCAGCACGTCGTCGTAGTCGGCGCCGACGAGGTTGCCGACGTGCCAGTCGGGCGACAGCTCCATGCGCGCCACGCCCTTGCCCTTCACGGTGTCCGCGACCACGAGCTGCGGCGGGCCGTCCGCGGCCGCGGGCAGCCCGGCGAAGAGCTCCAGCAGCGCGGGGATGTCGTGCCCGTCGACGCGGTGGGTCTGCCAGCCGAACGCGGCGAACCGCCCGTCGATCGGCTCGGACGCCATCACGTCGCGGACGAACCCGTCGATGCCGAGCTGGTTGGCGTCGACGATCGCGACGAGGTTGCCCAGCCGGAAGTGCCCGGCCGACATCGCCGCCTCCCAGATCTGGCCCTCCGCGAGCTCGCCGTCGCCGAGCAGGCAGTAGGTGCGGTGGTGCGACCCGGACATCCGCCCGGCCAGCGCCATACCCGCGGCGATCGACAGCCCGTGCCCCAGCGAGCCGGAGGAGAAGTCGACGCCGGGGATCCGGCGCATGTCCGGGTGGTCGCCGAACGGGCTGCCCAGCCGCGTGTAGGTGTCGAGCTCTGACGGGTCGAAGAAGCCGAGGTCGGCGAGCACCGGGTAGAGGCCGATCGCCGCGTGGCCCTTGCTGAGCACGAACCGGTCGCGGTCGGGCCAGTCCGGGCGCGACGGGTCGAGCCGCAGCTGCGCGTAGTAGAGCACCGAGAACAGCTCCGCGCAGGAGAAGACGGCGCTGTAGTGGCCTGCTCCGGCGATCCGGGTGAGCCGGACGGTCTCGGTGCGCACGAACCTCGCGCGGTCGGCGAGGTGTGCCACCTTGTCCGTGGTGACGGGCACTGCTGCTCCTTACTGCCGGCCGAGGACGGGGCCGGGTTCGTCGCGGAACCGGTCGAGGACGTTGGCGGTGATCCGGGAGACGGCGTTGTCGCCGCCGTTGTGCGTCATCGCGGTGGACCATGCGATCGAGCCGACGGAGAACACGGCACCGCCGCCGGGCCGCCCGAGCAGGACGACGTCGGCGCGGACCTTGGGGTGGACGCCGGGCGGGGGAGCGGCGTAGCCGTGGTCGGCCTCCTCGGGCACCAACTCGATCTTCTCCGTGTGCCCGACGGAGGAGGCCAGCACGACGGCGTCGGGCGGAGTGCCGAGCGTGACGTCCGCGCGGTCCAGCTCGTCGCCCGCCGCGCCGCCGAGGCCCGGCCCCTCGGTGCCGAAGACGTCGCCCACCCCGGCGGGCACGCCGTCGAAGACCCACGCCGCCGCCGGGTCCGCGCTCGCCGCGGTGCGCCGGTACCCGTAGCCGGAGTCGAAGCCCTGCGCGGTGAACCCGACGCCCGCGAGCACGTTGGGGGCGCGCCCCCGCAGCCGCCACAGCCCGCCGCGCTCCCCGGTGGACGCCAGGTGCTCCTCGCCCGGATCGGACACCCAGGTGGCGACCCCCGCGTGCCCGCGGCGGATCTCCAGCGCGTCCGGGTGCCCCGGGTGCCGGGCGGTGACCTGGTAGAAGCCGTTGCCGCCCAGGTACATCAGCCGCCCGCCGGCGTGGGTGTAGGCGAGGTAGGCGTCGAGCATGCCCGCCGAGCAGTACTCGGGGTGGCTGCCGGTGAGCACCACGTCGTAGCGGGAGAGCAGGTCGGTGCCCTCGCGCTCGACCTCGTCGTCGGTGACCACCGCGTAGCGTTCCCCGCGCCGGTCGAGCCAGTCCAGCAGCAGCAGGTCCTGTGCGTAGTGGCGGAACCCGCGGGTGGTGGGGGTGAAGTAGTCCGGGCGCAGGTTGACGATCGGGCGCAGTCTGCTGGTGTGGCAGACGCCGCTGCCGTCGGTGTGCACGTCGTAGAGCGAGCGCCCGAGCTCGGGGTGGGCGGCCAGCCAGCGGTCGCGCTCGTCGATCCCGCGCGCCTCCCCGTAGATCACCAGCCGCTCGGCCTCGTACTCGGCGTAGGTGCGCCAGTTCGCGTAGGCGAGGTAGGTCCAGGTGGGCAGCACGACGAGCACCGGTGCCTCGTGCCGGGCCGGCGTGACGACGAACGGGATCCGGTCGACGTCCCCTGCTGCGGTCGTCTTCAGCGCGTAGACGCCGCTGGCCAGTTCGGCGGGAACGTCCCAGGTGAGGTCGGGTTCCCAGCCGGCGTCGGCGAGGTCGTCGTCGTGCAGGTGCAGCGCGTCGAATTCGGCGGGCGCGCGTCGGAAGTCGGTCTCCGCCCCCGACCAGAACGGCCCGGGCACGCCGCGCGTGGGCAGGTGGTGGACCGTCGCGCCGCCGGTGAGCCCGCCGCGGTCGGGCACGCGGGTGCCGCCGGGGTCGGCGGCGAGGTCCAGCGCGCTCGTGCCGGCCGGCTCGAGCAGGGTGAGCGGGTCGGCCCCCGCCGCCAGGGCGGCGGTCGTCGACTCGGGCCAGGCCGTGGCCGCGACGACCGGGCGCGCCACCTTCCCGTTGAACGTGGCGCCCAGCCCGCCGGTCACCGCGCCGTCCGAGCCGATCCGCAGCGGCCCGGTCGTCGCCGAAGGGGGTGCCTGCGCGGTCCCGACCGCCGGCGCCATTCCGGGCCGGTGCAGCGCGAGGCGCACCTCGCCGGTGGCGTCGACCGTGGCGGCCGCGAAGGTCCAGCGCCGCTCGGTCGGGGGTGCCTCGACGGCGGCCAGCCCGGTGCCGCCACGGCGCAGTGCGATCCCCGCGGCGGAGACCTCGAGCACCAGATCCCCGACGGCCAGCAGCGGCCGCGCACCGGCCCCGGGGAGGGTGGGCCGGAACCAGATCGCGAGTCCGACCGCGTCCATCGGCCCGATCGCCCCGGCCTCCACGAACGAGCCGGAGGTCGTCGTCTGCACCCGGCCCGGCAGCCGGTCCGGCAGCCCGCTCGCGCCCGGCTCCTCCACGAGCGCGGCGCCGTGGCGCTCGGAGCCGCCGCGGCGCAGCCGGACGATCTCGGGGCGGTAGCCCTCGTGCGTGCAGCTGACGTGGAACGTGATCGGGTCCCCCGCGCGCACGGAGAGGCGATCGGCGTAACCGACGATCCTCATGCGCCCGCCACCGGTTCGGGGTGGTCGCGGAAGCGGTCCAGGACGTTGGCGGTGATGCGGGAGACGTCGTTCTCGCCGCCCTTGTGGGTCATCGCCGTGGACCAGGCGATGGAGCCCACCGCGAAGACGGCGCCGCCGCCGGGCCTGCCGAAGAGCACGACGTCGGACCGGACCCGCGGATCGGGCCGGGGCGGCGCGGCGTAGGAGAGCCATTCGTCGTCGCGGACCAGCGCGATCTTGTCGGAGTGGCCCACCGAGCTCGCGAGGACCAGGGCGTCGGCCGGGGTCCCGAGCGCGACGTCGGCGCGGTCGATCTCGTCGCCCGCCGCCCCACCCAGGCCGGGGCCCTGGTCGCCGAACACCTCCCCGACGGCCACGTCCACGCCGGCGAAGACCCACTCCGCCGCGCGGCTCTCGGGGGTTCGTCGGTAGCCGCTCGCCTTGTCGAACCCCTGCGCCGTCATGCCCACGCCGAACAGGCGCTGCGGCGCCCGCCCGCGCCAGCGCCACAGCCCCCCGTGCTCACCGGTGGCGGACAGGTGCTCCTCACCTGCGCCGCTCGTCCAGACCGTCTGGCTGCCCCGGGCGCGGCGGATCTCGATCGCGCCCGACGGCCCGCTGTGCCGCGCGGTGACGTGGTAGAAGCCGTTGCCGCCGAGGTACATCAGCCGGCCGCCGGCGTTTACGTGCGCCTGGTAGGCGTCGAGCATCCGGGCCGAGGAGTACTCGGGATGGCTGCCGGTGATCACCACGCGGTGCCCGGCCAGCGCGTCCGCGCCGCCGTCCTCCAGCTCGTCGTCGGTGATCACGGCGTAGTCCTCGCCGCGCTCGTCCAGCCAGTGCAGCAGCGACAGGTCCTGCGCGAAGTGGCGCAGGCCCCGCGTGGTGGGCGTGAAGTAGTCCGGGCGGATGTTCACGATCGGCCGCGCCCGCGAGGAGTACATGACGCCGCTGCCATCGGTGTGCACGTCGTAGAGCGACCTGCCCAGCTCGGGGTGGCGAGCGAGCCAGCGGTCGCGTGGGTCGACGCCGCGGCGCTCCCCGTAGAGCGCGAGCCGCTCCTCCTCGTACTCGGCGTAGGTGCGCCAGTTCGCGTAGGCGAGGTAGGTCCAGGTGGGCAGCACCACGAGCACGGGAGCCGGGGGAGCGCCCGCGGGTGGGGTGACGACGAACGGGATGCGGTCGACGTGCTCGCCCGCGGTGATCCTCAGGGCGTAGGCGCCGCTCGCCGCGTCCGCGGGCACCGTGAGGACCACGTCGGTCTCCCACCCCGCGTCGTCGAGGTCGTCCTCGTGCAGGTGCAGGGCGTCGTACTCGTCGGGGACGCGACGGAAGTCGGTCTCCCGGTTCCGCCAGAACGGCCCGGGCACGGCGCTCGCCGGCCGGTTGACGACGGTGCCGCCCGCGGTGAGCGCCCCGTCGTCGGCCACCGCGGCGGCCGCGGGGTCGCGGCCGAGCGCGAGCGCGCTGACCCCGTCGCTGCCCAGGACGGCGACGGCGTCCTCGCCTGCGGCGAGCCGCGAGGTCCGGTCGGCGCTCCAGCCGGTGGTGGACGCGACGGGCCGGGCCAGCCGCCCGTTGAAGAAGGCCCCGCGCGGCCCGGCGCCGACGAGGAGCCGCCACGCGCTCCCGCCCCGAGGTTCAGGAAAGCCACATTCAAGGCCTCTCCGGCCCTGAATGTGGCTTTCCTGAACTCCCGGAGCGCCCGTGGGGCCCGTCGTGGGGCCGTATGCCGCCAACCGCGCGGCGCCGTCGGGGGAGACCGTCGCCGCCACGAACGTCCACTGCCGTTGCACCGGCGCCGCGTCGAGGCGGGCCAGCTCGGTGCCGCCCGCGTCGCGGAGGGTGTACCCCCGGGCGGAGACGGACAGCAGGTAGCCGGCCGCCCCGTCGGTGGTGGTGAGCGCGAGCACGGTCTGCTCGCGGTCCCGGTCGAGGCGGGTGGGGCACATCCAGACCGCGAGCCCGGCGCCCGCCACCTCGGCGCCGGGACGCAGGGCCGCCTCGACGTACGAGCCGGCCCGGGCCACCTGGACGCGCCCGGGCACCGCCGCCGGGAGCTCCGCCGCGATCTCGTCCTCGAGCAGGTCGCACTCGTGCACCGGCGAACCGCCGCGGCGCAGCCGCACCAGGGCCGGGGTGAACTCCGGGAGTTCGCTCGAGATCTTGAACTCGATGCGCCCGCCCGCGGGCACGGAGAGCCGGTCGGCGTAGCCGAGCAACCTCACCGGTTCACCCACTCCGTCCACTGCCGGGTGGCCTCGTCGAGGTTCGCGGCCCACCACTCGTTGTCGCGCTGCACCTCGGTGCCGGTGACGTTGCTGGTGGCGATGAAGGAGTTGATCACAGGGTCGTCCGAGGGCTTCGCGTTGGAGTTGGGAGAGCCATAGGGCTGCCGCTGCATGATCAGTTCCTGGGCCGGGACGTCGACCAGCGCGTTGATCAGCGCGTACGCCGCGTCCAGGTTCTTGGCGCCCTTCACGATCCCGAGCGAGTCCTCGTAGTAGAGGGGCTGGTTCCAGACGACCTTCAGGTTGGCGCCGTTCTTGGCGGCCTCGTAGGCGCGCCCGGGCCAGGCCAGCATCATGTCGACCTCGCCGGACTCGAGGGCCTGGGTCTGCTGCGCCCCCGTCTCGTAGAAGCGCAGCGACGGCCGGATCGTGTCGAGGGTGGCGAACGCGCGCTCGTAGTCGAGGGGGTAGAGCTGGTCGCCGGGCACGCCCGCGGCGAGCAGCGCGGTCTCCATGCCGGCGTCCTTGGCGTAGTTCATGATCCCCCGGGTGCCCGGGAACCGCGTGGTGTCGTAGAAGTCGGCCCAGCTCTGCGGCGGGTTGTCGCCGTACTTGTCGGCGTTGTAGACCAGCAGGAACGCCGACTTCAGCACCGGCACGCCGCAGTCGGTGACCTGCGCCTGGTCGAGCCCCGCGGTGTTGATCCGCGACTTGTCCAGCTTCTCGAACAGCACGTCGCACTTGGCCACCGTGCGGTAGGGCGAGGAGTAGAAGACGTCCCAGGTGGGGGAGCCGGACTCGACCATCGCGGTGAGCTTGGCCTCGTTGTTGGGCGACTCCTCCGCCACCTGGATGCCCTGCTCGGAGAGCTGCTTGTAGGCGGTCTCGGCGAAGATCGAGGCCAGCGCCCCGCCGGTGTTGGCGAACACGACCGTGCCGCCGGCGGCGGTGTCGCCGCCGACCGTGGCGAAGCACCCGGTGGCGCTGAAGCTGAGGGCGGCGGCGAGGGCCAGCGCGGGGATGAGCCTGCGGTTGCGCACGGGACCACCTTCGATCGACGGGGTGCATCGCACCGTTGCGTTCGACGTTTCACTATCCAAAACGCAATTCATGATGTGGCATCAGGAGGATGGCGGCCGGGTCCTGGGTCGTCAAGCCTCGGCCCGTGAACGGCCTGTTCGGTCCGGTTTCGCTGCCGTTAACGGGCGGATCGACGGTTGACAACGCCTCCCGCGACCGAGACCCTCCCATTTCGGTTCGTGAAACCCGTGCCACATCGTGACGAAGCGGAGGTGTGCCTGTGGTGTCCGTCGGCTCGACGGGGACAGCGGCCGCGGTGCCCGCGCCTGCTGCGGCGTCCCGCCTGCGGCGCGCCGGGCGCCCGCTGCTGCTGCTCGCGTTGCCCGCCGTGGTCGTGCTCGGGGTGTTCTTCGTGGTGCCCGCGCTGCGCCTCGCCTGGCTCTCGGTGAGCACCCCGGAGCTGGGCGTCGGCAACTACACCGGGCTGGCCACGGACGGCGTGGTCGTCACGGTCGTGCTGCGCACCCTCGGCATGGCCGCCGTGGTCACGGTGCTGTGCGTGCTCTGCGCCTACCCGTACGCCTACCTGATGACGATCGTCGGGCCCCGGTGGCGGGCCGTGCTCACCGCGCTGGTGCTGCTGCCGTTCTGGACATCGCTGATGGCGCGCACGTTCGCGTGGGTGGTGCTGCTCCAGGACACCGGTGTGGTCAACGCGCTGCTCGGCGCCGTCGGGCTCGGGCCCATGCGGCTGCTGGGCACGACGGCGGGCGTCACCGTGGCGATGGCGCAGGTGATGCTGCCGTTCATGGTGCTGCCGGTGTACTCGGCGATGCGCGGGATCGACCGCAGGCTCGTGGACGCGGCGATGGGCCTGGGCGCCACCCCGGTGGTCGCGTTCCTGCGGGTGTACCTGCCGCTGTCGCTGCGCGGCGTGGCGGCGGGCGCGACGCTGGTGATGGTGCTGTCGCTCGGCTTCTACGTGACGCCCTCGCTCGTCGGCTCGCCGCAGCAGTCGATGCTGGCCCAGCTCATCTCGGTGCAGGTCAACCAGCTGGTGGACTTCGGGGCCGCGGGGGCGCTCGCGGTCACGCTGCTGGTGGTCACGCTCGTGCTGGTGGCCGGGGTGCAGCGGCTCACCCGCACCGGCGGGGCGCCGACGACGCTGGTGGGGGGTGCCGGGTCGTGAGGTCGGTCGCCCTGCGCAGGACGCTCGTGGCGCTCGGCGCGCTGATCGGTGCGTGGCTGCTGGTGCCCACGCTGATCGTCATCCCGATCAGCTTCTCCGGCGAGGACAGCTTCGCGTTCCCGCCCAGCTCGTGGAGCCTGCGCCACTACGAGACCTTCTTCACCGAGCCGAGCTGGCTCAACGCGCTGCTCGTGTCGATCCAGCTCGCCGTGATCGTCACGGTGGTGGCCACCCTGCTCGGCACCGCCGCGGCGTTCGCCCTGTCCCGCACGGTGTTCCGCGGCCGCGGGGTGTTGAACGGCCTGTTCCTCGCGCCGCTCATCGTGCCCGGCATCGTGGTGGCGGTCGCCGTCTACGCCGCGTTCCTGCAGTGGGGTCTGATCGGCACGCCGATCGGCTTCATCACCGCGCACACCGTGCTCGCGATCCCGTTCGTCACCGTGAACGTCGGGTCGGCGCTGGGCGGGTTCGACCGCGCGCTGGAGCGGGCGGCGGCGAGCCTGGGCGCCTCGTCGTTCGCCACGTTCCGCAGCGTCACGCTCCCGCTGATCATGCCCGGGGTGCTCTCGGGCGCGGTGTTCGCGTTCGTCACCTCCTTCGACGAGGTGGTGGTGTCGCTGTTCGTGCAGTCCCCGCAGCTGCAGACGCTGCCGGTGCGGATGTTCACCTCCGTCACCAACGAGGTCGACCCGACGATCGCGGCGGCCGCCACCGTCGTCGTCACGCTCACCACGGCCCTGCTGACCCTGGCCGCCACCCTGAGGAGGACCCGCCGTGCCTGATCCCGTGCCCGCTTCCGGCGCCCGGATCGAGGTCCAGGGCCTCACCAAGCGCTTCCCCGGCGCGGCCGCGGCCGCCGTCGACGGCATCGACCTGGAGATCCGGGCGGGGGAGTTCATGACCCTGCTCGGGCCCAGCGGATCGGGCAAGACCACGACGCTGAACATGATCGCCGGGTTCGAGGCGATCACCGCGGGCCGGATCACCCTCGACGGCGGCGACATCGCGCAGCTCCCGGCCTACAAGCGCAACCTCGGCATGGTCTTCCAGAACTACGCGCTGTTCCCGCACATGACCGCGGCCGAGAACATCGCGTTCCCGCTCAAGCAGCGCAAGGTCGCCAAGAGCGAGATCGCCCGGCGGGTGGGCGAGGCGCTCGAGCTGGTGCACCTGGGCGGGCACGGCGAGCGGCTGCCCTCCCAGCTCTCGGGCGGGCAGCAGCAGCGCGTCGCGCTGGCCCGGGCCGTGGTGTTCGAGCCGCGGGCCCTGCTGCTCGACGAGCCCCTCGGCGCCCTGGACAAGAAGCTGCGCGAGTCGCTTCAGCTCGAGATCGCCCGCCTGCACCGCGAGCTGGGCATCACGTTCGTCTTCGTCACCCACGACCAGGACGAGGCGCTGGCGCTGTCCGACCGCATCGCGGTGTTCCGCGACGGCCGCATCGAGCAGGCCGGCACGCCCACCGAGCTGTACGAGGCGCCCGCCTCGCGGTTCGTGGCCACCTTCCTCGGCGACTCCAACGTGTTCGCCGGCCGCCTCGGCGACGGCGGGCTCGACACCGGCTGGTGCAGCCTGCGGGTGCCGGACGGCCGGGCGGGGGAGGACCCGGTGGCGCTGGTGGTGCGTCCGGAGCGGCTGCGGATCGCCGCGAACGGCGCTCCCGCGTCCGGGGACAACGTGCTGTCGGCCACCGTCACCGACGTCGTCTACCACGGCGCGTTCCGGCGGGTGCTGGTCCGCTTCGACGGCGGCGGCACCGGCCAGGTGCGCGACACCGCGGGCGCGGGCGGATCGCTCGCCGTGGACCAGCGCGTCGAGGTCTCCTGGGACGTCGACGCCGGCGTGCTCGTGCCGGACGACGACCCGGCCACGGCCGTCGCGGCGGGCGCGCGGTGAGCGCCGGGGGCGACGCGCTGGCCGCGGCCCGCCGCGACGTCGCGGAATGCGGGCGGCGGATGCTCGCCGACGGGCTGGTGCTGGGCACCGCCGGCAACGTCAGCGTCCGGGTCGGTGACCTGGTGGCGGTCTCGCCGTCGAGCGTGGCGTACGACGCGATCACGCCCGCCGACGTCGCGGTGGTCGACCTCGACGGCCACCGGGTGGACGGCCCGCACGCCCCGTCCTCCGAGACGCCGATGCACCTCGGCGTCTACACCACCACCGGGGCCACCGCCGTGGTGCACCACCACGGGCTGCACAGCGCCGCGGTGTCCACCGTGCTCGACGAGCTCCCGGCCCTGCACTACTACGTGCTGCAGCTCGGCGGCCCGGTCCGCGTGGCGGCCTACGCCACCTACGGCACCCCCGAGCTCGCCCGCTCGGTGCACGCGGCGCTCGAGGGCCGCACCGCGGCGCTCATGCAGAACCACGGCGCCGTCGCGTACGGCGACACGCTCGACCAGGCCTACGACCGGGCGCGACTGCTGGAGTGGCTGTGCACGCTGCACGTCACGGCCACGGGGCTGGGCACGCCCCGGGCGCTCACCGGCGAGGAGCTGGCCGCGGTGGCCCGCCGGCGCACGGAGGTGCCGGCGTGAAGGTGATCTGCCTCGGCGCGCACATCCTCGACATCCTCGGCCGCCCGGTGCCCGACATCCCGCCCGGCCAGGGCCGCCGGGTGCTCGACGAGATCCGGATCACGGCAGCGGGCACGGCGGGCGGCACCGCCGTCGACCTCGCCAAGCTCGGCGCCGAGGTGGTCGGAATCGGCCCGGTCGGGGACGACGTCACCGGCCGGCTGCTGCTCGACCTGCTCGCCGGCCACGGCGTCGACGTCCGGCACATGGCCCGCCGGCCGGGCCTGGCCACCCCCGCGACGATGCTCCCGATCCGCCCCAACGGCGAGCGGCCCGCGCTGCACGCCCCCGGTGCGATGGCCAACCTCACCGCAGCGGACGTGCCGCTGGACCTGGTGGCCGAGGCCGACGTGCTGCACGTCGGCGGCCCGGACGTACTGGGGGACTTCACGCGCGATGCCCTGCCGGACCTGCTGCGCTTCGCCGCGGCGCACGGCACGGTCGTGAGCATGGACCTGCTCAGCGTCGGCCGGCCCGAGCTGCTGGACGTGCTGCGCCCCGCCTGGGAGCACACGCGCTACCTGCTCCCCAACGACGACCAGATCCGGGCCGTCACCGGCCGCGCCGACCTCGTCGAGGCGGCGCAGGTGGCCCGGGCCTCGGGCGTCGGCACCGTGATCGTCACGACCGGCGCGGAGGGCTGCCTGGTCGTGACCGAGGGCGGGGTCGAGCGGATCCCCGCCCTCGACGTGCCGGTCGTGGACACCACCGGCTGCGGGGACGCCTTCAGCGCCGGGTTCCTGGTGGGCCTGGGCTCGGGTCGCGCGCTGCCCGACGCGGCGCGCCTCGGCACGGCCGCGGCCGCGCTCGTGGCGCAGGGACTGGGCTCCGACGCTGGGATCGTCGACCTCCCGTCGACGCTCGCGTTCGGCGCCGTAGCGTGATCGAGTGGATGATCGGAGGATCCCCTGATGGCCGAGAAGGCCGCCGGTGCCGCTGAACCCGTCCGGGTGCTCGTGAAGGCGATGGCGGTGCTGGAGCTGCTGGCCGAGGCCCCCGACGAGCTCTCCCTCGGTGACATCGCCGCCCGGCTCGAGCTGAACAAGAGCACCTGCCACCGGATCCTCACCACGCTCGCGTCCGGGGACTTCGTCGAACGCCCCTCGCCGGGCACCTACCGGCTCGGCATCGGCGCGTTCCGCGTGGGCAGCGCCATGGCCCGGCGGCTGAGCGTGCGCGAGCGGGCGCTGCCCGCCATGCAGGAGCTCTACCGCCGCACGGGGGAGACGGTGTTCCTGCTCGTGCTGCGCGGCGACGAGGCGGTGTGCGTCGAGCGCCTCGACGGCCGCTACGCCTCCACCCACACCCTGGGCGTCGGAGGCTCGCTGCCGCTGCACGTGGGCGCAGGCCCCCGGCTGCTGCTCTCGACCCTGCCCGACGAGCAGGTGGAGGGCTACCTGGCGGGACCGCTGCAGCGCCGCACCTCGCCCACCCAGGCCACCGCCGACCAGCTGCGCGAGGACGTCCGGCGGATCCGCGCGGAGGGGTTCGCCGTGAGCCGCGACGACGTCGAGCTGGGGGTGAAGGCGCTGAGCGTCCCGGTCCGCGACCACACCGGCGCCACCGTCGCGGCCCTGAGCGTGAGCGGGCTGACCGCCCACCTGCCCGACTCCGAGCAGGAGCACCAGATCGGGCTGCTGCGCACGGCGGCGGCGGAGGCGTCCCGGGCGCTGGGACTGCGGGCCGGCGTCAGCCCTTGATGCCGCTGGCGAAGCCCTTGACCACGTGTTTCTGCAGCAGGAAGAACACGACGAGGATCGGGGTGATCGCGATGGCCATCCCCGCGAAGATCAGCGGCCACTGGCTCGCGAACTCGCCGCGGAACGCGAACACGGCCACGGGCAGGGTCTGCTGGGCGCTGCCGCCGACGTACAGCAGGGGCGTGAGGAAGTCGTTCCAGACGTTGATCGCAGTGAGGATGACGACGGTGCCGGTGACCGGCCGCAGCAGCGGGAACACGACGTTCCGGAACGTCGCCAGGGTGCCGGCGCCGTCGATACGGGCCGCCTCCTCGTAGTCGGCGGGCAGCGCGCGCAGGAACCCGGTGTAGAGGAACACGACGAGCGGGAGCTGGTGCCCGACCTCGAAGATGATCAGCGACGTGTAGGTGCGGAGCAGGTCGAGGTCGCGCATCAGCTGGTACAGCGGCACCATCCCCAGCTGCAGCGGGATCATGAGGCCGAGCAGGAACAGCAGGTAGAGGCCGTAGCCGAGCCGCCCGGCCCGGCGCGCGAGCGCGTAGGCCGCGAGCGAGCCGGTCAGCACCAGCAGCGCCACGGAGAGCGCCGCCACGACCACGGAGTTGCCCATCGCCGTGCCCAGGCCGCCCTCGGTCCAGGCCCGCCCGAAGTTCGACCACTCCGGCGCCACGGGCGGGGCGAGGGGGTTGCGCGCGAGCTCCGCGGGCGACTTCAGCGCGACGGTGAGGAACACGTAGCCGGGGAACAGGAAGGCTGCCGCCACGGCGAGCATGCCGAGCTCGGCACCGGCCCGCCGGACCCGGTTCCCACGCCGCCCGCTCACGGCTGCACCTCGTAGCGGCGCAGGCCCCACATCTGCACGAGCGCGAGTGCGAACACGATCATGGTGAGGACCAGCGCGATCGCGGCGGAGTAGCCGTAGCGGCCCGACACGAAGGCCTCCTCGTACATCACCACCGACAGCGTCTCGGTGGCGTAGCCCGGGCCGCCCCCGGTCATGACGTAGACCTGGTCGAACAGCTTGAGGCTGCCGATCAGGGTGAGCGAGGTGGCGATGGTGGTGGCCGGCAGCAGCATCGGGAGCGTGACGTGGCGCAGGCGCTGCCACCGGCTCGCCCCGTCGATCTCGGCCGCCTCCAGCAGTTCGGCCGGCACGCCCTGCAGTCCGGCGAGGTAGATCACCATCGTGAGCCCGGCGTTCTGCCAGATGATCACCGCGATCACGGCCCAGAGCGCGAGCGCCGAGTCACCGAGCCAGTTGCCGGCCAGCCCGTCGAGCCCGGCGGCGGCGAGCGCCCCGTTGAGCGGGCCCTCCGGCGTGAGCACGTACTGCCAGAGGAAGCCGATGATCACCGGGGGCAGCAGCGCCGGGGCGAAGAACAGCGTCCGCAGCACGTGGCGGCTCGCGAGCCGCGAGTGCAGGGCCAGCGCGAGCGCCAGCCCGACGACCGTCTGCACCACCGTGGTGCAGACCGCGATGACCAGAGTGTTGGCCAGCGCCGCCCGGGCGGGCGGCGAGGACAGCAGCTCGGCGAAGTTGCCGAGCCCGACCACGTCGGGCGCGCCTGCCCGCCCCGTCCAGTCGGTGAACGCGTAGAGACCGCCCGCGACGGTCGGGTAGAGCACGACGACCGCGTAGAACAGCAGCGCCGGCGCGATCAGGCCGAGCGGCACGGCCCGGCCGCGGCCGGCACGCCGGCCGCTCGGTACCGCGAGGCGCCCGCCCGGCCGCGGCCGCTGCAGGGTCGCCGTCACGGCGTGCCCTTCGCGTAGTCGGCGTCCATCCGGCCGAGCAGCGTGGCGGTGTCGATCGCGCCGTGGAGCCACTCCTGGCCCGACTGCAGCAGCGTCTGCTGGACGTCGCCGTTGGGCCACAGGTAGTTCGCGTACGCCGTGGTGCGCCCCTCCTCGACGTACGGGAGGACCGGGGTGAGCACGGTGCTGTCGATCTCGACGTCCACCGCGAGCCCCGGCAGCACGCCCATGGCGTTCGCGTACGCGGCCACGTTCTCCGGCCGGGCGAGGAAGTCGAGGAACGCCCGCGCGGCCGCCGGGTCCTTTGCGGCGGCGTTGACCGCCAGGAAGTCGGGCGCCACGGGCACGTGCGTCTGCGTGGTGTCGTCGGTGGCGGGGAGCGCGAACACGTCGAAGGCCTGCGCTCCCGCCTCGTGGTAGCCGTGCAGCGCGGGCAGCCCGCCGGACACCGTGAGGAGCATCGCCGAGCCGCCGGTCGCCACCGACTGCTGGCCCTGGTCCGGCGGCAGCCCGAGCATGCCGTCGCTGAAGCAGCCGCTCTCGTTCAGCTCGGCGAACCGGGCGAAGACCTCGTTCCACCGCGCATCGGTGCTGAACGACGTGGCGCCCGCCGCCATCTGCGCGTCGATGTCCGGCTGCGGCGCGTACACGAGGGTGGCCGCCAGCGCGTACACCCAGTACTGCAGGTAGATGCCGCCCTGGAAGGGTGCCGCGATCGGCGTCACGCCCGCGTCCCGCAGCGTGCGGCAGGCGGTGAGCAGCTGCGACCAGGTGGTCGGCGGCGTCAGCCCGGCGTTCGCGAAGACGTCGCGGTTGTAGGCCATCACGATCGCGTTGCGGGCCACCGGCAGCGCCATCACCCGGCCGCCGACGCCGGCGAGCGCCCGCGTGTCCGGCGAGAGCTGCCCCGCCCACTCCGCGTCCGACAGATCCGCGATCTGGCCCTCGGCCCCCAGCACCCCGGCGGCGACCGGGCTCGAGTAGCCGGGGGAGACCCGGATGACGTCCGCGGCCGTGCCCGACGTCAGCTGCACGCGGATCTGCTGGTTCAGCTCGTCGGTGTTCGCCGAGGAGACGTCCACGCCCGCGCCGGTGGCCTGCCGGTAGGCCTCGACCAGCGGGGCCAGCCCGGTGTTCTGCTCGGTGTTGACGTACGCGGTGACCGCTCCGGCGGACCGCTCGTCGTCGGTGTTGACGAACCCGCACGACGTGAGCGCCACCGCCGCGACCAGGGCGGCGGTGACGCGGGAGGCGAGTGGGCGGGGGGTGAGTGGGCGAGCGACGCTGCTGCGACTCACGGGATCTCCTCGGGCACGGGACGGTGGGTGGTGGACGGGGGCGGCACGACGACGTCGCCGGGCAGGATCGCGCCGTGCGCGCGCAGGTCGCGGCGGACGTCGTCGAGCGGCAGGTCGACGACGTCGGTGCCGGTGGCGGCACACCGGGCCGCGAGGGCGCCCGCCGCCTGGCCCATGGCCATCGACGACGCCTGCACCCGGTAGGCCGACGCCGCCTCCTGGTCGCCGCTGATCGCGCGGCCCGCGACGACCATGCGGTGCGAACCGCGGGGCACCAGCGCGCCCCGGGGGATGGTCGGCAGCGTGCCGTAGGGCAGCGGGCGGATGTCGATGCCGTCGCCGTCGGGCCGGTGCACGTCGATCGGGTAGAAGCTGTAGGACACCGCGTCGGGCCACTGCCGGCCGCTCGTGTAGTCCCGCGCGGTGACGGTGGCGTGCCCGTCGATCGTGCACGCCTCGCGGATGCCGGTCTCGGTGGCCCATGCGTCCACGGTCACCCGTTCCAGGCCGGGCTGGCGGCGCAGGAACCGCAGGATCCGCAGCAGCGTGCGCCGCCCGGCCACCTCGGCGGCGGTGCGGTCCTCGCTGGTGCCGCCCTGGATGCCGGTCACGTGGATCGCGTTCTCGCCGCGGTTGCGCAGGAACTTCCCCACCGGGTTGTGGGCGAGGTCGGCCGCGTGCAGCTCGCCCCGGGCGACGGCGGCGTCGTGGGCGCGCTGGATCGCGTCGACGTCGAGGCCGGCCAGGTCGTACCCGCCGAAGCGGACCATGATCGTGCCCGGCTGGCGGCGGGCGTTGGTGCGCCGCGGGAGCCCGGCGAGGCCGACGACGTCGGCGTCCCCGGTGCAGTCGACCACGCACCCGGCCTCCACCTCGCGCACGCCCTCCTTGGTGGCGATCCCGAGCCGCCACGACCGGCCGTCCCACCGCGCGTTCGCCGCCATGGCGTGCAGCAGCAGGTCGGCGCCCGACGCGAGCACCGCGTCGTCGAGCAGAGCGGCCAGCACGGCGGGGACGACGCGGACCTGCAGCAGCCAGTGCGGGAGGTCCCAGCGGGTGAAGTCGGGCAGCTCCAGGCCCGCCTCCCGCACCGAGCGCAGCACCACGTCCCAGCCGATGCCGGCGATGATCTGCTGCCCCCACGCGTGGAACAGGCCGGGGAGGGCGACGCCCGCCACGGTGGTCGTCCCGCCGAGCGCGCCGTTCTTCTCGACCAGCAGCGTGCTCGCGCCCAGCCGGGCCGCCTGGATCGCCGCGGGCGTCCCGGCCGTGCCGCCCCCGAACACGACCACGTCGTAGCGCGACCTCATGCGCTGTCCGCCGTGGCGCCCGGGCCGCCGAGCAGCCGGGAGAGCTGCCGCGCCGCCTCGACGACGTCGTCGCGCAGCCGGGCTGCGTGGTCCGGGGAGTGCCGCACGGACGGGTAGCCGACGCACAGGGCGGCCACCGTGCGGCCGCTGACGTCCACCACCGGTGCCGCCACCCCGCAGACGCCGGCCGCCTCCTCCTCGAGGTTCGTCGCGTACCCGGCCCGGACCACCTCGTCCATGCGGTCCATGAGCTCGGCCTCGTCGAGCGGGTCCGCGTCCTGCCACGGCGCGGAGCGCAGCATCGTCAGCCGGTCGGCGCGGGGCAGCCCGGCGAAGAGGACCTTGCCTGCTGCCGTGCGGTGGAGCGGGTGCACGGTGGGGTCGGTGACCCGGCTCGTCGTCGGGTCGATCCGCAGCAGCTGGGGGCTGACCAGCACGGAGATGTCCACCCGGCGGGATCCGTGCAGGATCGCGAGGTGCACGGTCTCCGCGGTGCGCTCCCAGAGCGACCGCAGCACCGGCGCGGCCACGGCGGAGAGGTCCGACTGCGCGACGAAACGCCGGTTGAGCTCGAAGAACCGCGCGCCGAGCGTGTAGCGCCGGTGCGGCTCGGCCTGCGCGACCAGGCCGTGGGCCACCAGCGAGGCCAGCAGGGTGCGCGCCGTGGACGCCGGCAGGCCCACCCGTTCGGCGAGCTCCACGAGCCCGGTGCCGTGCCCGCCCGCGTCCGCGACCGCGTCGAGCAGGGCGACGCTCCGGTCGAGCGCCTGCACGGACGTCCTCGGCAGGTGTGTCTTCTCGTCCAACCGCCACCCTTTCGACATTGTCGAAGTCGTTTCGAGCGAGGGGACGGTAGGGATCACCGCGAGCGCGTGTCAACCCCAGGGGAAGTGTGGAGAAGACTGGGACCGACGAAACGATCGACCGGAGGAGGGAACCGTCGTGCGCCACGACACCGTGCTCGCCGAGACCATCGGCATCCGAGGAGCCGATGACGACGAGATCGAGGCCTACACCGCACGGCCGCTGGACGGTGGCACCCGCGGCGGCGTCGTGGTGATCCACCACATGCCCGGGTACGACTGGAGCACCAAGGAGATCGTGCGGCGGTTCGCCGTGTGGGGCTACAACGCGATCTGCACGAACCTCTACAGCCGGGAGGCGCCCGGCGCCGACCCGGACGACGCCGCCGCCACCGCCCGGGCACAGGGCGGGGTGCCGGACGCCCGGTTCGTCGGCGACGCCGCGGGCGCGGCCCGCTGGCTGCGCTCGCTGCCCACCTCCAACGGCAAGGTCGGCACGATCGGCTTCTGCTCCGGTGGGCGGCAGGCGTTCCTGTCGGCGCTGGAGCTCGACATCCAGGCCGCGGTGGACTGCTACGGCGCCTTCGTCGTCGGCACCCCGCCGGAGGGCTTCCCGCTGCAGGTCCAGCCCCTCGCCGACCGCACCGCCGAGCTGCGCGCCCCGCTGCTGGGCCTGTTCGGCAACGAGGACTCCTACCCCTCGCCCGACCAGGTCGACGAGCTGGAGAAGCTGCTGCAGACCCACGGCAAGGAGTACGAGTTCCACCGCTACGACGACGCCGGGCACGCGTTCTTCGCCGTCGACCGGCCCTCCTACCGGGTGGCCGCCGCCCTCGACGGGTGGCAGCGCGTCCAGGCGTTCTACGCCCGGCACCTGGGCGGGGAGGACTGATCGCCGTGTGCACCTACAGCACCGAGAAGTTCGACGTCACCGCGAGCAGCGGCAAGGGGCCGCAGGGCTGGTTCCCGCTGCGGACGGCCACCGTCTACTACGACCACCCCGTGCACGCCCCGGACGAGCACACGGTGAACATCGACTTCCTCAACCCGGAGCAGGGCCCGGGCGCCCGCGTGGCGGTGGAGCTGTCCCTCGACTCCGCCCGCGAGCTGCTCGCGGCCCTGCAGGTGACGGTGGAGCGCGCCCGTAACCATTGACGCCCGCCCCGCGGAACGCGGTGTTCGGGCCGCAGAACGGGGGACTCGCCCAAGATTGGGGCGAGTCTCCCGTCTCACGGCGCGAGTGTCGCGTCCGGATCGGCGGGGAGCACCACCCCGGCCGCGGCGGTGAGCCCGCCGTCCACGCGCATCTCGCTGCCCGTGACGAACGACGAGCGCGGTCCGGCGAGGAACGCGCACACCTCCGCCACCTCCTCGGGCCGCGCGGTGCGGCCGAGGGGGTGGGCGCGGCCCCAGTCGGCCACCAGCTCGCCCGGGTCACGGTCCCCGGCGAACCGCGCCGCGGTGGCGCGCAGCATGGGGGTGTCCACGGACCCCGGGCACACGACGTTGCAGCGGATGCCCTCGTGGGCGTGGTCGACGGCGATGGCGCGGGTGAGCGCGTTGATGGCGCCCTTGCTCGCGGCGTAGGCCACCACTTCGGTCTGGGTGACGAACGCCTGCACCGACGAGACGTTCACGATCGCCCCGCCACCCGCGGCGCGCATCAGCGGCACGAGGTGCTTGGCGAACAGGAAGATGCTCGTGACGTTGACCGCGAGCACCTCGTCCCAGGTGGACTCGTCGGTGGTCTCCACCGTGCCGTAGCGCTGGATGCCCGCCGCGTTGACCAGGACGTGGGCGCCGCCGAAGTCGGCCTCGGCGCGCCGGGCGGCCTCGGCGGCGGTGGCCGCGCTGCTGACGTCCCCGACCACTTCTGCCACCCGGGCCCCGCCCGCGCGCAGCCCCTCGGCGTGCTCGTGCAGCGCGTCGCCGTCCACGTCGCACGCGACCACGGCGGCGCCCGCGGCGGCCAGGCGGGTGGCCACCGCGGCGCCGATGCCCTTCGCGGCCCCGGTGACCACGGCGGTGCGGCCTGCGAACTCCGAGGGCGGCGGGGGCGGGATGCTCACGGGGACCTCCGGACCTTGTTCAGCGCGGTGGGGGTGCGGGCGCGGATGACGCCTGCGGCGTTCTGCAGTTCGCCCAGCACGGCCTCGGGCCAGTCGGGCCCGCACCGGGCGCTGGGCGCCGTGACGGACAGGGCGGTGATCAGCCCGTGGCCGTCGTCGGTGAGCGGGACGGCCACGCACCGGCAGCCGACGAGCACCTCCTCGTCGTCGCGGGCCCAGCCGCGGACGCGGGCCTCGGCGACGATGGCCTCGAGCTCGTCGGGGTCGGTGACGGTGTGGGGGGTGAACGACGGCAACGGCTGCGACCGCAGCCGCCGCCCGCACTCGTCGGGGGGCAGCTGGGCGAGCAGCGCCTTCCCGATCCCGGTGGCGTGCGCGAGCAGCCGCGCGCCGACCGTCGAGGCCAGCCGCATCGGCTGGGCCGACTCGCTGATCGCGATGTAGACGTTCTCCAGCCCGTCGAGGCGGGCGAGCTGCACCGTCTCGCCGACGTCGCGGGCGAGCGCGTCCATCGCGGGTTTCGCGATCGCGACGAGGTCGCCGTGGCCGGTGTAGGCCTGGCCGACGTGCCAGGCCTTCAGGCCGATCGTGTACCGGCGCGTGTCCGGGTCGAGGTCGAGCCAGCCGCGGTCGACCAGCGTCTGCAGGAGCGCGTGGGCGCTCGAGCGGGGCAGGCCCAGCTGCGCGACGAGCTCGTTGAAGCGCAGCGATCCGCGGTCGGCGACCGCGTCGAGGATGGTCAGCGCGCGGTCGGCGGACTTGACGGCGCCACCACCCGCCGGCGTCGTGCCCCCTGCCGTCACCGCCACATCCTGTCACCGCCTCCCGGCCGCCCTTGACACCGTTCATCGCCGTTCCGGAGACTGTATCGCGAACTTAGTTCATATCTGTGAACTAGCGGGAGTCGCATGAAGATCGTCAAGTTCGAGGTCGTCCACGTACGGCCGCGCTACTCGTTCCTCCGGCTGCACACCGACGACGGGATCGTCGGCATCGGCGAGGCCTGCCTGGAGGGAAAGGCGCGGGTGGTGCAGGCGGCGCTGGGCGAGTTCGAGGAGCTGCTCGTGGGCCAGGACCCGCGGCGCATCGAGCACCTGTGGCACCTCATGTACCGCTCGACGTTCTACCCGAGCGGCTCGATCCTCTGCAGCGCGATCTCCGCGATCGACCAGGCGCTGTGGGACATCCTCGGCAAGCACCTCGGGGTGCCGGTGCACGTGCTGCTCGGCGGTGCCGTGCGCGACCGCGTCCGGGTGTACCAGCACGTCAACGCAGGCGACTGGGAGGCGTTCGACCGGTCGAGCGCCGACGCGCACATCGAGGAGCTCACGGCCAAGGCGCGCGCTGCCGTCGCCGCCGGCTTCACGATGATCAAGACCGCGCTGCCAGGGCCCGCGCGCCCGGTGGAGTCGCGCGGCTTCGTGAAGCTGCAGGTGGAGCGGTTCGCGGCGCTGCGCGATGCCGTCGGCGACGACGTCGACATCGCGATCGATTTCCACGGCCGAGTCTCGCCCGCCGTCGCGAAGGTGCTGATCGCCGAGCTGGCCCCGCTGTCGCCGCTGTTCGTCGAGGAGCCGTGCCTGCCGGAGAACGTGCCGGCGATGGCCGAGATCGCCCGCTCCACCACCGTGCCGATCGCCACGGGGGAGCGGCTGTTCACGCGCTGGGGGTTCCGCGAGCTGCTCGAGTCGCGCGCGGCCGCGGTGCTCCAGCCCGACCTCGCCCATTGCGGTGGGATCTCCGAGGCGCGCAAGATCGCGGCGATGGGGGAGACGTACTTCGCGGCGCTGGCGCCGCACAACCCGCTGGGTCCGGTGAACCTGGCGGCGAGCGTGCACCTGGCCCTCACCGTGCCGGGCTTCCTCGCCCAGGAGCAGCTGCACCTCGGACCGGGTCTGGTGACGACACCCTTCGAGGTGGTCGACGGGCACGTGGCTGCGCCCACCGGTCCCGGCCTCGGCGTCGAGCTGCTGCCCGAGCCGGAACGCGCCGAGGAGGACTTCGACGGCGGCTGGACGCTGCCGGTGTGGCACACCGCGGACGGAGCGGTGGCCCCGTGGTGAGCCCACCGTCCCCGGAGTTCGTGGGGGTCAGCCCGTCCGGTCGGCGGGGACGTCCCGCAGCTTCCGCGCGACGTACGCCACGTAGTACAGCGGGTCCCCCCGGACCGAGAGCCGGTGCCGGTAGTGCTCCTCGGCGATGACGGTGATCACCTCTTCGGCGAGCATCTGCTTGATCAGGCGGCTGAAGCCGGTGACGTCGTGGTCGGTGACGAAGTCCTCCTTGATCGTGAACGCGATCAGCCCGGAGGGCTCGACGAGGCTGAACGCGGTGGTGAACGCCGCGGGCGGGATGTCGCCGAACCCCAGCGCCGCCACCGTGGTCATGGCGTTGAACCGACGGGCGGTGAGCTCCTCCCGCTGCTCGGGGGTGAGCGCCGTGAGGTCGGCGACCAGGTAGTCGTCGTAGACGCCGGGTCGGTCCCGGGCGGCCGCCCGCGCCGCCTCCTCGATGATGTCGACGCCGACGACCGTGCCCGCCCCGAGTGCGCGGATCTCCGCACCGACCATCCCGTTGCCCGCCCCCACGTCGAGCACCCGGAGGTCGGCCGGGGCGATGCCCCGATCCGCCACCGCGCGGGCGAGCAGGCCTCGGACCACGCGCGGGGAGACGCATTCGAGCACATCGTCGAAAAGCTGTTCGTACAGGCCGGGGCACTCGTAGATGACGTGGTAGTCGTGGAATCGGACGCGGATGTTCCTCCCGCCGATCCTGACCTCGCACCACTCCTCGTCCTGGTCGAGGACCAGGTCGCGAGGGAAGGAGATCTCCCAGCGCCGGGGCGTTCGCACCGTGCCAGAAACCGCATCGCACGCAGTGATGGCCGCTCACCTCCGCATCGGTCATGCGGCCTGCCGGAACGACCGCGATGATCATTTTCAGCGTAGGTGCCGATTTCGGAACGGGATACCGCCATTTCATGTCCCGGATTCGAACCATCGGTGAATCACGTCACATGCGTGCGTATTGCGAGATGAATTGCGTCCATCGGAACAACCGGGAGGATCTGCCGCGATGACCGACACCCGATCCGCCGTCGCCGACCTGCTCACGCGCCTGGGCTACCCGGCCCGTGAGGCGAACGACCTGCCCGACTCGTCGCTGCGCTTCCCGGACGGGGCGCAGTACCGCACCGAGATCCCCAGCGTCGAGGGCCCCGCGGCGCTGCAGGCCGTGTTCGACGAGGCCGACGCCCGCGGCGTGCGCGTGCACCGCGTCTCGTCCGGCAGCGGGATCATGCTGGCCACCGACGCCGAGATCACCGACATGGTGCGGGCCTGCGCGGCCCGGCGCGTGGAGCTCAGCCTCTTCGTCGGCCCGCGGGCGCCGTGGGACATCGGTGCCCAGGCCCGCACCCCCACCGCGGGCCTCGTCGGCTGCCGCCACGAGGGCGCCGACCAGCTCGCCTACGCGATGGACGACCTGGTCCGCGCCAACGAGCTCGGCGTGCGGGGTGCGCTCGTCGCCGACGAGGGCCTGCTGCTGATGACCAGGCACATGAAGGAGGCCGGGCTGATCGCCCCCGACTTCGTTGTGAAGGTGTCGGTGCAGATGATGGCGTCCAACCCGGTGAGCGTGCGGCTGATGCAGGACCTCGGCGCCGACACCTACAACGTGCCGCCCGGGCTGCCGCTGCCGCGGCTGGCCTCGATCCGGGCCGCCACGCAGATCCCGATCGACATGTACGTCGAGTCGCCCGACACCCTCGGTGGGTTCGTGCGCCACCACGAGATCGCGGAGCTCGTGCGGGTGCTGGCGCCGATCTACGTCAAGTTCGGGCTGCGCAACCACCCGGACGTCTACCCGAGCGGTGGACAGCACGAGGCGCTGAACGTCCAGCTGTCGCGCGAGCGGGTGCGCCGCGCCGAGATCGGCCTCGGGTTCCTGCGCCGGGCCGCGCCCGACCTCGTCACGTCGGAGCTGGGCGCGAGCGGCCTCGCGGTGCCGGTGGCCTGATCCCGGGAGTCACGGGGTGAGCTGCAGTTGCGGCGGCCGCCTCGTGAACACCCGGGTGAGCCCCACCAGGTAGGCGAAGCCGGCGGCGATCCAGGCGAGCCCCACCGCGAACGTGGTGCCCGACAGGCTGGTCCACAGCCACAGCGTGAGCAGCACGCCGATGCCGGGCACCACGGCGTAGGCCACGATCTGCGCGGGGGCCCGCCGGGCCTCGTCGACCACGTAGTGCTTGATCACCGACAGGTTGACCAGCGAGAACGCCACCAGTGCGCCGAAGCTGATCATGGACGACGCCAGTTCCAGGCTGATCACCAGCGCGATCAGCGACAGCACGCCGACCACCGCCGTGGCGAGCGCGGGCGTGCGGAACCGGGCGTGCAGCCGCCCGAACACCCGTGAGGGCAGCGCGCCGTCGCGGCCCATCGCGTAGAGGATCCGGGAGACGCTCGCCTGCGCGGCCATCGCCGAGCCGAAGCAGCCCGCGATGTAGGCGGCGGTGAAGAACGCGGTGAGTGCGGCGCCGCCGGCCGCGCCCACGACGTCCAGTGCGGCCGAGTCGACGTCGGTGAACTCCGCGTACCGCGGGAAGACGAGGTGGCCCACGTACGAGACCAGGATGAACAGCGCTCCGCCGATCACCGTGACGAGCATGATCGCCCGGGGGATGCGCCTGCGCGGCTCGCGGGTCTCCTCGGCGAGCGTCGAGACGGCGTCGAAACCGAGGAACGACAGGCACAGGATCGCCGCCCCGCCGAACACCGCGGACGCCTCCCCGCCGCTGGGCAGGAACGGCGCGGTGAGCGAGGGCAGGCCGGCGCCCGCGATCGTGCGCGCCGCGGCCACCACGAAGACCACGATGAACACGACCTGCACCGCCACGAGCATGAAGTTCGTGCGGGCCACGAGCCGGATGCCCAGCACGTTCAGGCCGGTGACCAGCAGGATCGCGGCGACGATCCAGACCGCGGCCGGCACCGCGGGAAAGGCGGCCCCCAGGTAGATGCCCATCACCAAGTAGTTGATCATCGGTAGGAACAGGTAGTCGAGCAGCAGCGCCCAGCCCGTCATGAAGCCCAGGTGCGGCCCGAACGCCCGCTGCGTGTAGGTGTAGGCCGAGCCCGCGAACGGGTGGGCCCGCACCATCAGCCCGTAGCTGTAGGCGGTGAAGAGCATCGCCGTGAGCGTCACGACGTACGCCGCCGGCAGGTGCCCCGCCGTCTGCTCGGTGACCACCCCGTAGGTCGTGAACACGGTGAGCGGCACCAGGTAGGCGAGACCGAAGAGCACGATCGAGGGCATCCCCAGCACCCGCTCGAGGTGCGAATTCCCGGTCATGATCGCGAGTATCGGTTGCCGATGGCGCTCGCGACTACCATGAGCGCCCGAAACCTCCGGATCTCGGGCGGAACATGGGTACCGCGCTGCGGGTGGGCGTCGCCGTCGTCGTGGTGGTGGCCGTAGTCGGCGCACTGCTGTGGGCGTTCCAGCGGCGGCTGGTCTACCTGCCGTTCGGGGCGCCCGGCGGGCCGGCCGCGGCCCACCTCCACGGCGGCCGCGACGTCGTGCTGCACACCGCCGACGGGCTCGACCTCACCGCGTGGTGGGCACCGGCCACCGGGCCGTCCCGGGACAGCACGGTGCTGGTGGCGCCGGGCAACGGCGGGTCGCGGGCGCTGCGGGTGCCGCTCGCCCGGGCGCTGGCCGAGGCCGGCTTCGACGTGCTGCTGGTGGAGTACCGCGGCTACGGGGGCAACCCGGGCTCGCCCACGGAGGAGGGCCTCGCCGCGGACGTCGATGCCGCCTACGGGTACCTGGTGCAGGAGCGCGGCGTGGCGGCGGAACGCCTGGTGCTGTTCGGCGAGAGCCTCGGCGGTGCGCCGCTCACCCGGCTGGCCACCGAGCGCCGGGCGGGGGCGCTCGTGCTGCGCAGCCCGTTCACCTCGCTGGCCGACGTGGGGGCGCGGGCCTACCCGTTCCTGCCGGTGCGCGCGCTGCTGCGCGACCGGTTCCCGCTGTTCGAGCACGTGCGGTCGGTGCGAGCGCCCGTCGCCGTGGTGGCGGGCGGGGCCGACGAGATCGTGCCCGTCGAGCAGAGCCGCGCCGTCGCCGCTGCTGTGGGCGCGGACTACACGGAGGTGGCGGGGGCGGGCCACAACGACCCGGAGCTCGGCAGCGGGCCCGACGTCGTCGCGGCGGTGCTGCGGGTCGCCCCGTGAACTGGTAGGCCGGTAGCGGACCCGCAGGTGACACCGACAGGAGCAGCGCGTGCAGCAGGCCTTCGTCTTCCCCGAGCTCGCCGTCCTCGTGCGGCACTGGTTCGAGATCGACCTCGCCGACAGCCACCTCGAGCACGGGGCGCGGGTGGAGATCCGCCTGCTGACCCCGCAGGAGCGCCGCGGGTCGGAGTCGGCGGCCCAGCTGGTGGTGATCGACCGGCCGGTGTGGCGGGCCGACCTGTTCGACCGGCTCGACGGCACGCCCGGGGCCTTCGAGGCGGCGCACTACCACCCGTTCTTCGACGGGGTCGAGCCCAGCGACCGGCACTGGGAGGAAGCGGTCAAGGCCGACCCCTGGGCCTGGCTGGACGCGCGCCTGCAGGACGTCGCGGGCATCGTCGCGACGGCGGGGGCGCAGCTGCGCGACCCGGAGACCGCGAACCGGCAGGTCGCCGGCGAGGCCGGCGCGATCGTGGACGCGGCGCGCCGCCGGGCGCCGCAACTGTGCGGTTCGGCACAGCAGTGCCACGACTGGACCCGGGACACCGAGGGCGCGGTGCACGCCATGCTCGGCTCCCTGCAGCGCCCCGACCTGCTCGACGAGCACCGGGTGGCGCCGTGGCGGGCAGCGGCCTGACGCCGGTCGCGGGCCACACGGTGGTGGCCCGTCGCGTTTCCACCCCCGCCGGGGCGGTAACCGATCCCCTGTGGACGATCAGCGACCTGACGATGTGACGATCGCGGTCCTCGGGGCCGACGAGGGCAACCTGGAGCTGCTGCGCGGCATGCCCGGGCACGAGCGGCAGACGTTCGTGCCGGTGCTCACGCCCGCGGAGATGCAGCAGGGAGAGGTGTCGATCCCGGACCTCGTCGACCGCGCCGTGGGGGAGCTGGACGCCCGCACGGCGCCGGTCGACGCGATCGTCGGGTTCTGGGACTTCCCGATCAGCACGCTCGTGCCGCTCCTCGCGCGCCGGTACGGCCTGCACGCCGCTCCGCTCGAGGCCGTGGTGAAGTGCGAGCACAAGTACTGGAGCCGGCTCGAGCAGCAGCAGGTGATCGACGAGTACCCGCGGTTCGGGCTCGTCGACCTCGACGAGCCCCGGCTGCCCGACGGCGTCCGCTACCCCGGGTGGCTCAAGCCGGTGAAGTCCTACTCCTCCGAGCTGGCCTTCCACGTACGCGACGACGAGCAGCTCGCCGCCGCCGTCGCGGAGATCCGGGAGGGCATCGGGCGGCTCGGCCGCCCGTTCGAGTGGATCCTCGACCAGGTCGACCTCCCGCCCGAGATCGCCGAGGTCGGCGGGCAGGCCTGCCTGGCGGAGGAGGCGCTGAGCGGGGCGCGCGCGGCCACCGAGGGGTACGTCCGCGACGGCGAGGTCGTCGTCTACGGTGTGCTCGACTCGATCACCTACCCGCAGCGGTCGAGCTTCCTGCGCCACCAGTACCCGTCGCAGCTGCCCGACCGGGTGCAGAAGCGCCTGGTGCAGGTCTCCGAGCGTGTGATCGACCGGATCGGCCTGAACTGGACGACCTTCAGCGTCGAGTTCTTCCTCGACCCCACCTCGGGCGACGTGTCCCTGCTGGAGATCAACCCGCGGCACTCGCAGTCGCACGCCGAGCTGTTCGCCCACGTCGACGGGATCGCCAACCACCACGCGATGGTCCAGCTCGCCCTGGGCCGCGACCCCGAGTTGCGCCGCGGGAAGGGGCCGTACGGGATCGCGGCGAAGTGGTACCACCGCCGCTTCGACGACGGCGTGCTGCGCCGCGCGCCGAGCCCCGAGGAGATCGCCCGCATCGAGCGCGACATCCCCGGCGTGCGCCTGTCCCCGGTGCCGGAGGTGGGGCAGCGGCTGTCGGAGCTGCCCGCCCAGGACAGCTACAGCTACGAGCTCACCGACGTGATCGTCGGGGCCCGCGACGAGCGGGAGCTGGTGGACAAGTACGAGCGCGCCGTCGGTGCCCTGACCTACGAGTTCGACGACTGATGCGGGAGGTCGGCTCTCTCCCGTACGAGGTCCGCCGCGCCGAGGCCGTCCGCATCCCGATGCCGGACGGAGGTGAGCTCGCGGCGCGCCTGTGGCTGCCGTGCGCGGCCGAGCGGGAACCGGTGCCCGCGATCTGCGAGGCGATCCCGTACCGGCAACGCGACCTCACCTCGGTGCGGGACTCGATCCACCACCCCTACCTCGCCGGCCACGGCTACGCCTGCCTGCGGCTCGACCTGCGCGGCAGCGGTGACTCCGACGGCGTCCTGGACGACGAGTACACCGAGCAGGAGCACCGCGACATCGAGGCCGCGCTGGAGTGGCTCGCCGACCGGCCGTGGTGCACCGGGCGCACCGGGCTCATGGGCATCTCGTGGGGCGGATTCGCCGGGCTGCAGGTGGCCGCGCGGCGCCCGCCGAGCCTCGGCGCCGTCGTGATCGCGTCGTTCACCGACGACCGCTACGCCGACGACATGCACTACATGGGCGGCTGCCTGCTCTCGGACAACCTCGCCGAGGCGGGCACGATGTTCGCCTACTCCACCCTGCCGCCCGACCCGGCCGCGGTGGGGGAGCGCTGGCGCGAGATGTGGCACGAGCGCCTCGATGGGGCGGAGCCGTGGATCCTGAAGTGGCTCGCCCACCAGCGCCGCGACGACTACTGGCGGCGGGCGTCGGTGTGCGAGGACTACGCGGCCGTGCAGGTGCCCGTGTTCGCCTCCAGCGGCTGGGCCGACGGCTACTCCAACTCCGTGTTCCGCGTGCTGGAGCACCTGGACGTGCCGCGAAAGGGCCTGATCGGGCCGTGGTCGCACAAGTACCCGCACCTCGGGGTGCCGGGCCCCGCGATCGGCTACCTGCAGGAGGTCGTGCGCTGGTTCGACCGGTGGCTGAAGGACGAGCGCAACGGCGCGGAGGACGGGCCGGTCCTCACCACCTGGATGCAGGAGAGCGTCCCGCCCTCCACCGCGTACGAGGAGCGGCCCGGCCGCTGGGTCGGCGAGCCGGGCTGGCTGTCGCCGCACGTCGAGCCGGTGGCCCGCGCGCTCGCGCCGCACACGCTCGCCCGCCCCGGCGAGGAGGTCGAGCGGGGTGAGGTGGGCGTGCAGTCGCCGCTGTCGGTCGGTCAGTTCGCCGGCAAGTGGGCCTCCTACAACGCGCCGCCGGACCTGCCCTACGACCAGCGCGAGGAGGACGGCGGCTCCCTGGTGTTCGAGACCGAGCCGCTCGCGGAGCGCTGCGAGATCCTCGGCGCGCCCGCCGTCGAACTGGACGTCGCCGCGGACCGGCCGGTCGCGATGGTGGCGGCGCGGCTGTCGGACGTCTCGCCCGACGGGCGCGCCACCCGCGTGACCTACGGCCTGCTCAACCTCACCCACCGGGATCGCGACGACGCCCCGGAACCCGTGGAACCCGGCGCGTTCCAGCGGGTGCGCGTGCAGCTCAACGGCGTCGCGCAGGCGTTCCCGCCCGGCCACCGGATCCGGCTGTCGCTGTCGAGCTCCTACTGGCCGCTCGCCTGGCCGCCACCGGGACCGGCCGCCCTGACCGTCCGCACGGGCACGAGCAGGCTCGTGCTGCCCGTCCGCCCGACGTCGGCGGAGGACGAGGTGCCGGTGCGTCCCTTCGGCGAGCCCGAAGGCGCACCACCCGCACCCACCACCCAGCTGGAGCCGGGGGAGAACCGCTGGCGGGTCTCGCGCGACCTCGTCGACTACCGCTCCGAGCTGGAGATCGTCAAGGACGGCGGCGTGGTGCGTTACGACGACACCGGCACCACCGTCGGGCGCCGGGTCGTCGAGCGGTACAGCAGCGTGGCCGACGACTTCGGCTCGCCCCGCGGTGACGTCGAGTGGTCGGTGACCTTCGCCCGCGACGGCTGGTGCGCCCGCACCGTCACCCGCACGGTGCTGACCTGCACGCCCACGTCGTTCGAGGTGCACGGCCACCTCGACGCCTACGAGGGGGAGCACCGCACGTTCTCCCGCGACTGGGCCCGCAGCATCCCGCGTGACCTGCTGTGAGCCGGTGCTCCGAGCGGGTCGGCGACCGTGGTGGGAGGTCCGGGGAGGCGACGGCCGCGCGAGTCTCGCGTGGTGCGGCGTGAGTGCCGCATCCGGGCGCTCGAATCACGCGCTGTGGGGCGCGAGTTGCGCGCCGAGTCGCGGGACTCGCCCTCCCGAACGGGAGACTCGCGTCCGGGCTCAGTAGCAGCGCACCTCGTAGACAGGGCGCTCACCTCGATCTCGGACGGAGATCGGTCAGACCGGTCGCACCGCCAGGTCGTGGAACTCCCGGCGCACCCGCTCGATCCCGGGGCGGGTGCGGGTGGGGTGCACGCGGTTGGTCAGCAGCACCATCGTGCGGCCCGCGTCCGGGTCGACCCACAGGCTCGTGCCGGTGAAGCCGGTGTGGCCGTAGGAGCGGGGCCCGGGGCCGGTGCCGACCGGGGAGTCCGCCCCGTCGTGGCCCTGCCAGCCCAGCCCGCGGCGCAGGTTCAGCCCGTCGGTGTGGGCGGCGGTCATCAGGGCGTGCGTCCGCGGCTGCAGCGGGCCACCCGTGAGGAGGGTGCGCGCGAGCCGTTCGAGGTCGGCGAGCGGGGCGAACAGGCCCGCGTGGCCGGCGGGCGCCCCGAGCACCACCGCGTTCTCGTCGTGCACCTGGCCGGTGACGAGCCGGCCGCGCCACGCGCACTCCTCGGTGGAGACGCAGCGGGCGGTGTCGGGGGAGAAGGTCGTGTCGCGCATCCCCACGGGGCCGGTGACCAGCTCGCGGACGAGGGCGTCGAGCGGCGTGCCGGTGACGGCCTCGGCCACCAGGCCGAGCAGGATGAACCCCTGCGACGAGTACTCCACCCGCGTGCCGGGCGGCGCGGGCAGCGGGGTGTCGCGGATCGCGGCGAGCAGGTCGTCGCGCGTGCGGTGGGTGCGCCACAGCGGGGTGGCGCCGGGCAGCCCGGAGGTGTGGGTGAGCAGCTGGGCCACGGTGAGGCCGGCCTTGTCGGCGCTCGCCGCGTAGCCGGGCAACAGCGCCCCGAGGGTGTCGGACAGCCCCAGCGCGCCCCGCTCGACCAGCGCCATCACCGCGAGCCCGACGATAGGCTTGGTGACCGAGGCGAGGTCCCACAGCGAGTCCTCGCCCACCGGCGGCCCACCCCACCGCGTGCTGCCGGTGAACCCGCGGGTGATCGGCCCGTCGGCGTCGCCGACCGACCAGGCGGCGCCTGAGTGGACCCGTTCGGCCACGCCGCGCTCGACGACGGCCGCGATCGCCTCATCCATCCTCGCCCACCAGCCGCAGCCGGCCGCTGCCCAGCGCGGCCGACAGCCGGGCAGCGGCGTCGCGCACGAGCGGTCCGAGCACGTCGGCGCTGTCGCGGCTGAGCACGAACGTCAGCCCGCTGACGGCGACCGCGCCCACCACCGCGCCCGTACCGTCGACGACGGGGGCGGCGATGCTGCGCACGTCGGGTTCGTGCTCCTCGTCCTCCACCACGTAGCCGTGCGCGTCGACCTGGGCCACGGCGGCGCGCACCGCGGCGGGGTCGGTGAGCGTGTGCGGCGTGCGGGCGGGCAGCGGGCCGGGGCCGAGGAGGTCGGCAGCCTCGCGGTCGGGGAGACCGGCGAGGATCGCGCGCCCGACGGCGGAGCAGTGCAGCGGCACCTCGTCGCCAGCCCGCACGGCCAGCCGGTACCCCGACGCCGGTTCGACGACGTCGAGCTGCACGGCCACGTCCCGCGAGCGCAGGGCGTAGTGGACGGTGTGGCCGGTGCGGCGCTGCAGGTCGGTGAGCACCGGGCGGACGAACCGGCCTTCCCGGCTGCTCGCGAGCGCTGCCGCGGCCATCCCGAGCAGGTGCGGGCCCACCTGGTACGAGCCGGTGCCGACGGTGCTGGCGAAGCCGTTGTCGACGAGCGTGCGCAGCATCCGGTGGGCGCTGGGTTTGGGTACCTGCGCCGCGGCGGCCAGCTCGGCGAGCCGGTGCGGCCCGTCGGGCCGGGCGAGCGCGGTGAGCAGCGCGAGCGCCTTGTCGAGCGCCCCGCGCGCCTCGACCGGCCGGTCGCCGGGTTCCGCGCCTGGTTCGTTGACAGCCCTTGCCATGGCGCTTACCTTACCGCCCAGCGTTCCGTGAGACGGAATGCCGGGAAGGAAAAGTGGAATGAGTTGGTGTCCGTGACCGCACGGCTGTCCCGGCGCTCCGCCCTGCGCCTCGCGGGTCTCGCCGTCCCCGCGGTCGCCGCGCTCACCGCGTGCGGCACGAACGACGTCCCGATCGGGCGGGCCCTGCGGCTGACCCAGCCCAGCGACACCAAGACGCTGGACCCGCAGAAGCAGGGCGACATGACGTCGATGAACGTCCTGATCAACCTCTTCGACACGCTCACGACCCGCGGCCCGGACAACGGGCTCGCTCCCCGGCTCGCGCTGTCCTGGTCCAACCCGACGCCGCTGACCTGGCGCTTCCAGCTGCGCCCCGGTGTCACCTTCCACAACGGCGAGCACTGTGACGCGGCGGCGGTCGCGTTCAGCATCGAGCGGCTGCTCGACCCGGCCACGAAGTCGCCGATCGTGGAGCTGCGCTACGTCACCGGCGCGACCGCGGTCGACCCGCTGACCGTGGAGCTGCAGACCGACCAGCCCGACCCGATCCTGCCGGCGAAGCTCTCGCTGTTCGGCGGCGTGGTGCTACCGCCGCGCTACCTCGCCGAGGTCGGTGACGCCGGGTTCGCGCAGGCACCGGTCGGCACGGGGCCGTTCACGTTCGTCGACTGGCGCCGCGATCACGAGCTGCGCATGCGGGCGAACCCGGCCCACTGGAACGGGCGCCCGGCGGTCGACGAGCTCGTGTTCCGCCCGATGGCCAACCCGGCGTCGGCACTCGCGGCGCTGCAGAGCGACGAGGTCGACCTCGTCACCGGCCTCACCCCGGACGCCGCCCTGCAGCTGCGCGGCTACCCCGGCATCACGATCGACCGGTTCCCCGGCATCCGGACCTCGTACCTGTCGCTGGACACCGAGGACGGCCCGCTGCGCGACCGCAGGGTGCGTCAGGCGCTCAACCACGCGGTCGACGTGCCGCTGCTGATCGACGCGGTGCTGGACGGCCAGGCGCGCGAGGTACCGACGATGTTCCCGCGCGAGTCGTTCGGCTTCGACCCGTCGGTGCAGCCCTACACCCGCGACCCCGCACGGGCTCGCGCGCTGCTCGCCGAGGCCGGCTACCCCGACGGGTTCGACACCGTGCTCACCGCGTCGAGCGCCGACGCCAACGTCGCCGAGGCGATCTCGGGGCTGCTGGCCCGGGTCGGGGTCCGCGCCCGCGTCGACGCGATCGACGCCGGCACCTACTCCAGCCGTCTCACCTCGGACAACCGGCGTGGCCTCGGGCCGATGTACCTGGCCGCGAGCACCGGCTGGACGCTCGACGGGCAGAGCAACGTCCAGTCCAACGTGCGCCGGGACCGCCGGCAGAGCCGCTGGACCTCCGACGAGGCGGACCGGCTCATCGACCGCGAGGAACTCTCGGTCGATCCCCAGGAGCGGCTGCGCGCGTTCGGACAGCTGCAGCGACTGCTGAAGCAGGAGGCGCCGTTCGTGTTCCTCTACCAGGTCGACATCCTCGCCGCCCGCAACGACCGCCCGACGTGGCGGCCGCCGGTGCACGGCTCGCTGGCGATGGCTACCGCGGAGGTGACGGAGTGAGCGGGCCCGTCGTGGAGGCGGCGCGCCCGCCGGCGCCGGGGCGCGGTGTAGCCGGCACGTTGCTCGTGCGGGTGCTCGGTGCGGTCGGCGTGCTCGTGGCCGCCGCGACCGTGGCGTTCCTGCTGGTGCGGTTGTCCGGCGACCCGGTGCGGCTGCTCCTGCCGCCGGACGCCACGGCCGAGCAGGAGGCGACGTTGCGCGCGAGCCTCGGCCTCGACCGGCCGCTCCTGGTGCAGTACCTGGACTACCTGTGGGGACTGCCACGGCTGGATTTCGGCACCTCGCTGTTCTACGACCGCCCCGTCGCCGAGGTGCTGTTCGAGCGCATCCCCGCGACCCTGCAGCTCGCGGGCGCGGCCACGGTCGTCGCGCTCGTCGTCGCGGTGCCGGCCGGGATCTACGCCGCGCTGCGCCGCGGCCGTCCCGGCGACACCGGCGTGATGGCGGCGGTGCTCGTCGGGCAGTCGACCCCGGCCTTCTGGACGGGGATCCTGCTGGTCCTGCTGTTCGCCGTGCAGTGGCAGCTGCTGCCGGCGTCCGGGTACGGCTCGTTGGAACACCTCGTGCTGCCGGCCGTCACGCTGGCCGTCTACTCGGTGGCGGTGATCGCGCGGCTGCTGCGGTCGTCGCTGATCGAGGTGCTCGCCTCCGACCACATCCGCACGGCGAGGGCGAAGGGCCTGGGCACCCGGGCGATCGTGGCGGGGCACGCACTGCGGCACGCCTCCCTGCCGGTGGTCACGGTGGTCGGGCTGGAGGTCGGCAGCCTGCTCGGCGGGGCGATCCTCACCGAGCAGGTGTTCGCCTGGCCCGGCATCGGCCGGCTCACCGTCGAGGCGATAGCCAACCGCGACTTCCCGCTGGTGCAGGCGGCGGTGCTGTTCTTCGCGGCGACGTTCGTGGTGGTCAACCTCGTCGTCGACGCCTCGTACGCGATCCTCGACCCGAGAGTGCGGGTGGCCCACCCATGACCGCTGCCACGATCGCCGCACCGGCCGCGACCCAGCGGGTGCGCGCGGTGCTGCGCAACAAGCTCGCCGTCGTGGCGATCACCCTCCTGGCCGCGGTCGTCCTGGCCGCGGTGTTCGCGCCGGTACTCGCCCCCTACGACCCGGCGGCGCAGGACCTGCTGGTGCGGCTGCAGCCGCCCGCCTGGCTCGCCGGGGGCGACGTCGCGCACCTCTTCGGCACCGACCAGCTCGGCCGCGACGTGCTGAGCAGGCTGATCCACGGCGCGCGGGTGTCGCTGGTCGTCGGCGTGGCCGCCGCCCTGCTCGCCGGGGTGATCGGGGCCGCCGTCGGCCTGGTCACCGGCTACTTCGGGGGCTGGGCCGACCGGCTGCTCATGCGGCTGGCCGATCTGCAGCTCGCGTTCCCGTCGATCCTGCTGGCGCTCGCCGTGGTCGGTTTCCTCGGTTCCGGGCTCTGGTACGTGATCATCGTGCTCGGCTTCACGGGCTGGGTGTCCTACGCACGGGTCGTGCGGTCCGAGGTGCTGTCGCTGCGCTCGCGCGACTTCGTCACCGAGGCCCGGGCGATCGGCGTGCCGGACCTGGTGATCATGCGCAGGCACCTGTTGCCCAACGTGCTCGCGCCGCTGGCGACCATCGGCACCCTGCACGTGGCGGCCGCCATCGTGGCCGAGGCGTCGTTGAGCTATCTCGGGCTCGGCGTCCCGAAGTCGGTGGTGACCTGGGGCGGCATGCTCAGCGACGGCCAGCTCTACCTGGGCACGTCCTGGTGGATCGCCGTCTTCCCCGGGCTCGCCCTCATGCTCACGGCGCTGGCCGTGAACCTCGCGGGGGACGTCCTGCGCGACGTCTCGGACCCGAAGGCGTACCGGTCATGAGCCTGCTGCAGATCCAGGACCTGTCGGTCGAGTTCCGCCTCGGCACCGGGACCGTGCACGCCGTGCGCGGCGTCGACCTGCACGTCGACGCCGGCGAGATCCTCGCCGTCGTCGGGGAGTCCGGCAGCGGCAAGAGCGCCACGGCGCTGTCGGTGCTGCGGCTCAACCCCGAGCCGCCGTGCGCCTACCCGTCCGGGTCGGTGCTGCTCGACGGCCGCGACGTGCTCACGATGGACGAGCGGGCGCTGCGCACGATCCGCGGCGCCGACGTCGCGATGGTCTTCCAGGACCCGATGACGAGCCTCGACCCGCTGCAGCGCATCGGCAACCAGGTGGCGGAGGTGCTGCGCCACCACCGCGGCGCCTCGCGTGCCGAGGCCCGGGCGGCGGTCGTGCCTGCGCTGCGCGAGGCCGGCATCCCGGACCCGGAGCGGCGCGCCGACCAGTACCCGCACGAGCTGTCCGGCGGCCTGCGGCAGCGCGCGATGATCGCGATGGCGCTGGTCGGACGACCGCGGCTGCTCATCGCGGACGAGCCGACGACCGCGCTCGACGTCACCGTGCAGGCGCAGATCCTGGACCTGCTCGTGGAGCTGTCCGAACGCCACGGCACCGCGGTCGTCCTGATCACCCACGACCTCGGCGTGGTCGCAGAGGTGGCCGACCGCGTGGTCGTCATGCGCGAGGGCCGGGTGGTCGAGTCCGGCGGTGTGCTGGACGTGTTCGACGCGCCGGCGCAGGAGTACACGCGCGAACTGCTGCGCGCCACGCCCCGATTGGAGACGCGATGACCGCCCTCGTGGAGCTCGACGGCGTCCGCAAGGAGTACCGGGGCCGCCGCGGCGCGCCGCCGGTGGTCGCGGTCGACGAGGTGAGCCTGACCGTGCGGGCCGGGGAGACGACGGCGGTCGTGGGGGAGTCCGGGTCGGGCAAGTCCACCCTCGTGCGGCTGCTGCTGAAGCTGGAGCCGCCCACCGCGGGCACGGTGCGCTTCCGGGGCGAGGACCTCGCCAACCTGTCGGGGGCCGGGTTGCGCGCGGTGCGCCGCGAGATGCAGGTGGTGCTGCAGGACCCGTACTCGAGCATGAACCCCCGCATGCGGGTCACCGACATCGTCGCGGAGCCGATCGTGACCCACGAGCCGGGCAGCGGCGCCCGGCGGGCGCGGCCTGCGCTGCGCGAGCGCGTGGCGGAGCTGCTCGGTTCCGTGGGCCTGCCCGGCGACGTGCAGGACCGCTACCCGCACGAGTTCTCCGGCGGGCAGCGCCAGCGCATCTCGATCGCCCGCGCGCTGGCGCTGCGCCCGAGCCTCGTGGTGCTCGACGAGCCCACGAGCGCCCTCGACGTCTCGGTGCAGGCGCAGATCCTGGACCTGCTCGCCGACCTGCAGCGCCGCCTGGGGCTGACCTACGTGCTCGTGTCGCACAACCTCGCGGTGGTGCAGCAGGTCGCCGACCGCGTCGCCGTGCTGCACCGCGGGCGGTGGTGGAGGAGGGCGGCACCGACGAGGTGCTGCGCAGCCCGCGGGAGGCCTACACGCAGGCCCTGCTGGCCGCCGTGCCCGACCCCGACCCGCACCGGTCCCGGCGCCGGAGGGTGGCCTGAGCGCCCCCGGGGTGCTAGCGCGCGGACAGCACCAGCCCCGCGCCGCCGAGCAGCGCGATGTCATCCACCACGGTGGAGCTCACCACGACCGCGGGCGGCTCGGCGGCGGGCGACCACGACGAGGCGGCGCGCAGGCGCTGCACCACCCGCTCCCGGAAACCCTCGCCGCCGTCGCGCGCCTCGCCGTGCAGCACGAACAGGCCCGGCGCGAACAGCTGCTGGATGTTCAGCAGCCCCAGCGCCAGATTCCCGGCGTACTCGTCGACCACGGCGGCGGCGTCCGGATCGGTGCTCGCGGCGAGCCCGGCGAGCGTGGCCGGGAGCCCGGTGCCCGCCACGCGCTCGCGCAACCACCGGGTGGTGGCCACCGTCTTCCAGCAGCCGCGCGCGCCGCACGTGCAGACGCGGTCGGGCCCGGCAACGGTCATGTGCGCGCCGCTGCGCCCGCCGGGAGGAGCGAGCACCTCGCCGCCCAGCAGGATCCCGACGCCGAGGACCTCGCCGGTGGACACCGACGCGAAGTCGCTGCGCCCGCGCCCGGGCCCGAACCACCGGTCACCCAGCACCTGCAGCCGGGCGCGGTGCTCCACGTGCACGGGCGCCCCGAAGCGCGCGAGCCGCTCCCGCACGGGGTAGCCGCGCAGCGCGGGTGCGTCGTTGACCTCGATGATGAGGCCGGCGTCCGCGTCGACGAGGCCGGCTGCCGCCACACCGATGCCGAGAGGCGCGCCGTCGACGAAGCAGGGCGCGGCCGCCGCCCGCAGCGCGGCGTCGACAGCGGCCGAGTCGCCGGCTGCGTCGCCGGGAGCGAACTCGGCCTCCCCGCGCCGCAGCACAGCACCCGACATGTCCATCAGCGCGGCCCGCACGAGACCGGGCAGCACCTCGACCGCCCCCAGCGTGCGCGGAGTGGCGCCGGGGGCCGGATCGGGCACCAGGCGCAGCGCGGCGCGGTGGGGGCTGCTCATGCCGCAGACCTTATGCACCTCGAACACAGGAAGGTGGGAACAGCCGTGTTACGACTCGACCGGCAGCCGTGGCGGGAGGTGCGCGCCGCGGGTGAGCGCGGGGCGATCGCACTGCTGCCCGTCGGTTCCCAGGAGCAGCACGCCGCGCACCTGCCGATGGGCACGGACACCCTGCTCGCGGAGGCCGTCGTGGACGCCGCGCTCGCCCGCCTCGCGCCCGCGGGCGGCGACCCGGAGCTCGTGCGGCTGCCGGCGCTGCCGTTCGGGCACAGCCCGCACCACCTGTTCGCCGCGGCCGTGTCGCTGTCGGCCGCCACGTTGCAGGCCGTGCTCGCCGACGTCCTCGACTCGCTCGTGCGCAGCGGGTTCCGGCGCGTGCTGCTCGTGAACGGGCACGGCGGCAACGACGAGATCGTGCGGCTCGCGGTGAAGCGGTGCGCGCTGGAGCGCGACGTCGCGTTGGGCGCCTGCTCCTACTGGGCGCTGGGCGATGGCGGCTCGCCCGGCCACGCCGGCCGGTTCGAGACGTCGCTGATGCTCGCCGCCCACCCCGACCTGGTGGCACCGGTCCCGCCGTGGCGGGCGCCCGCCGAACCGCCGCTGTTCCACCGCCCGCCCGCACCCGGCCTGCTGGTGGAGCGGCACGGCGAGTGGGAGCGGGTGGGCGGCACCACCGACGACGCACGCGCCGCCGATGCGGAGACGGGCCGCGAGCTGTTCGACGCCCGGGTGGAGGCGCTCGCCGGCGCGATCCGCGCCTTCGCCGCCGCCACCGACCGCAGCCACGGAGGGGGAACCCGTGAAGATCACTGATGTCGACGTGCAGGTCGTGAACCTGCCGCTGACCAACCCGTTCACCAGCTCGTTCGAGACCAAGACCGGGGAGACGCGCACGATCGTGCGGGTCCGCACCGACGAGGGCGTCACCGGCTGGGGCGAGACGATGTGGGGCCGCCCGGTGGCCGAGCTCGTGCGCCGGCTCGCCGCCGATCTCGTCGGCACCAGCCCGTTCGCGCTCGAGGCGTTCCACCGCCGCCAGCACATGGTGCCTTTCTTCCACGGCTACCTGGGCTACGCCGCGATCGCCGCGCTGGACGTGGCCTGCTGGGACGTCATCGGCAAGGCGACCGGCCAGCCGCTCACCGACCTGCTCGGCGGGCCCGTCCGCACCGAGGTCCCGATCACCGCCCTGATCACGCGCGCGGACGCGTCCGGCGCGTCCGCGGCCGACCTGCCGGCGCGACTGGCCGAGCACGCCGCTCGCGTGGTCGCCGAGGGCGGCTTCACGGCCGTGAAGCTCAAAGGCACCGTGGACGTCGAGGGCGACGTGCGCGTCCTGCGCGCACTGCGCGCGGCGCTGCCCGACGTCAAGCTGCGCGTGGATCCGAACGCCGCGTGGTCGGTGCCGGACTCGGTGCGCGCGGGCATCCAGCTCGAGGAGCTGGACCTGGAGTACCTCGAGGACCCGTGCGTCGGCATCGAGGGCATGAGCCAGGTGCGCGCGAAGGTCCGCATCCCGCTGTGCACGAACATGTGCCTTGTGCGCTTCGAGGACTTCGCCCCGGCGATGCGCCTCGGCGCCGTCGACGTCGTGCACGGCGACGTCTACAAGTGGGGCGGGATCGCCGCCACCAAGGCCCTCGCCGCCCACTGCGAGACGTTCGGGCTCGGCATGAACCTGCACTCCGGCGGGGAGCTGGGCATCGCCACGGCCGCCCACCTGGCGGTGGTGGCCAGCACGCCCGTGCTCTCGCGCGCGATCGACAGCATGTACTACCTGCACGCCGACGACGTGATCGAACCGCTCGTCCTGGACGCCGGGAAGCTGCAGGTGCCGACCGGTCCCGGCCTCGGCGTGGTCGTGGACGAGGACAAGGTCGCCCACTACGCCGCGGTCAACGCCCGGGAGGGGGACCTCACGGGCTGAGCCGGGTGCGCCTACCAGCGGTAGTCGAGGAACTTCCCGTCGAACGTGACGACGACGCGGTCGCCGTCGGGGTCGGGCCTGCGCTCGACGTCCACGCGGAAGTTGATGGCGCTCATGATCCCGTCGCCGAACTCCTCGTGGATGAGCTCCTTGATCGCCGGTCCGTAGACCGACAGCGCCTCGGTGAAGCGGTAGATCGTGGGGTCGGCCATCAGCGCCGGATCGGTGCCGCGGGATGGCTGCTGCTGGAGGCTCTCGGCCACGGTCTCGTCGAGCCCGAGCAGCGCGCACGCGGCCCCGGCCTGCTCGCTGGACATCGGGTGCTGGCCGAGCAGGGCCGCGGTGGTCCACACGAGCGGGGTGCCGAGGGCTTCGGCGATGCCGGCCCACGTGAGGCCGCGCCGGGTGCGGGCGGCGACGACGAGCCGGGCGGCCTCGGCCTTGTCCATGATGGGGTTGATCGTCGGCTCCTTCCGGGGTGGTGGGTCGCCCCAGGCTCGCGGGCACCTGTTGCGGCCGCGTTACGGTGGGGAAACGCGCGCCTGTCGCGAGGGGAGCGGCAGGTGTGAGCGGGGCGTGACCCGATCACATCGGCGGCGTAACCCGGCGGCAACACCCGGTTTCGAGACTCGACGCGGCCTGCCCGCAGACCGTTGAGGAGCCACCGCATGTCCTACCTGAACCCGTCGGAGTTCGTCGGGAAAATGATCGACGCCGGCGAGGCGAAGGTCTTCATGTCCACGCGCGACACCGTGATTCGCGCCTACATGGCCGGGGCCATCCTCGCGCTCGCCGCCGCGTTCGCCGTCACCGTCACCGTGCAGACAGGGTCGCCGCTGGTGGGCGCGCTGCTGTTCCCGGTGGGGTTCTGCCTGCTCTACCTGCTCGGGTTCGACCTGCTGACCGGCGTCTTCACGCTGGCCCCGCTGGCCTGGATCGACCGGCGGCCCGGCGTCACGATCAAGGGCGTCCTGCGCAACTGGGCCCTCGTCTTCGTCGGCAACTTCGCGGGCGCGCTCACCGTGGCGCTCATGATGGCCGTGATCCTCACCTTCGCCTTCACCGTGGACCCGAACGAGGTCGGCCAGCGGCTCGGCGAGATCGGTGCGGCGCGGACGGTCGGTTACGCCGACCACGGCGCGGCGGGGATGCTGACCCTGTTCCTGCGCGGGGTGCTGTGCAACTGGATGGTCTCCACCGGTGTCGTGGCGGCGATGATCTCGACGTCGGTGTCCGGCAAGGTGATCGGGATGTGGATGCCCATCCTGGTGTTCTTCTACATGGGCTTCGAGCACTCGATCGTGAACATGTTCCTGTTCCCGTCCGGGCTGATGATGGGCGGCGAGTTCTCGATCGTCGACTACTTCGTGTGGAACGAGTTCCCCACCGTGGTCGGCAACCTCGTCGGCGGCCTGACCTTCGTCGGGCTCACGCTCTACGCCACCCACGCCCGCCCCGGCGCCGGCCGCGTGCGCCCGGTGCGGGAGGACGCCGACGCACTGGCGGCCACCCGCTGAGCGTCAGCGGCCGCGGTGCAGCCGCCGGTATCGGCCCGGCGGCATCCCGCAGGCCTGCGCGAACGCGGCGTGGAAGCCGCTGTGCGAGCCGAAGCCCGCGTCCTCCGCGATGCGGCGGGCGGTCGCGGCGCTCGTGAGCAGCTGGCGCTGGGCCTCGGCGATGCGCCGGTCGGTGAGGTAGGTGTGCACGGTGGTGCCGAGCACCTGGCGGAACAGCGTCATCGCGTAGTTCGGGTTGAGGTGCACGGCCGCGGCGACGTCGGTGGTGCGGATCGGCTCCCGGAAGTTCTCGGTGATGTAGCGCGCCATCGCGACGACGTGCCGGACGGCGTCCGGGAGCGTGCCGGTGTCGTGGTCGGCGGGCAGCGCGGTGCGCAGCAGCCTGCGCACCCCGGCCTGCACCTCCAGCAGGGCGATCGCGTGCAGGTCGGACGAGGTGCCTGCGAGGTCGGCCACCCACCGCGTGAAGGCGGCGGGATCCGGGTGCTCGGTCTGGCGGGTGACGAGCGGGGTGCCGCGCAGCAGCTCGGCCATGACCGGTCCGGGCAGCTCCCACCCCAGCACCTGGGCGAGCGGGACGTGCAGCCAGCGCACGCGGGCGTTCCAGTTCGTCGGGGTGTCGATCAGCCGGTGTGGCACGGACGCCCAGAACAGCGCGGCGTGCCCGGGCTGGATCGTCACCAGCGTGCCGCCGAAGAGGTAGGTGAGCGGCTCGTCGTCGACGATGTTGACCTCGAGGTCGTCGTGGCGGTGGGCGCTGGCCATCGCGTAGCCGCGACCCTGCCGGCACCACAGCCCGGAGGTTTCGTGCGTGACCGACATCTGAGGATCCTGGAACTCCGCCCGACGTTCGCGGACCGATCCTAGGTGTCTCAGCTCCTAGCGTGGAGCCCATGGCCAAGATCACCATCATCGGCGCCGGTGGGTACGTCTTCCCGTTCCGGCTGATCGGTGACCTGCTCAGCTACCCGGCGTTGCGCGACAGCACGCTCACCCTGATGGACATCGACGCCGGCCGGCTGGAGCGCACGGCCGCCGCCACGCGCGCGCTCGTGGCGCACCACGGGTTCCCGACCACGGTGGAGAGCACCACCGACCGGCGGGCCGCCCTCGCGGGCGCCGACCACGTGATCATCACGTTCCAGGTGGGCGGCGTCGAGGCCTTCCGCGACGACGTGGAGATCCCCCGCCGCTACGGCGTGGACCAGACGGTCGGCGACACGCTCGGCCCCGGCGGGGTGTTCCGGTTCCTGCGCTCCGTGGTGGCCTACCGCGAGATCGCCGCCGACCTCGCCGAGCTCGCCCCGCACGCGCAGGTGATCAACTACGCCAACCCGATGGCGATGGCCACCTGGTACCTGAACGCGCTCGGCGCCCGCACCGTCGGGCTCTGCCACAGCGTGCAGGGCACCTCCCGGATGCTGGCCCGCGCGCTGGACGTCCCGTACGAGGAGGTGCGGTTCCGGGCGGGCGGGATCAACCACCAGTCGTGGTTCACCGAGTTCCGCCGGGGGAGTGAGGACCTCTACCCGCGGATGCGCAAGGTGATGGCGCAGCGCCACCTGCGCGGGCGGGCCGGGAGCGGGCTCGCGGCCGACCACGGCGACCACAGCGGCGCCGACCGCGGGGAGTCGGTCTACGAGGGCGGCAACGAGCGGGTCCGCACGGCGATCATGGACGCGTTCGGCTACTTCCACACAGAGTCGAGCCACCACGCGTCGGAGTACCTGCCCTACTTCCGCAAGTCGCCGGAGATGGTGCGGGAGTTCATCCCGGAGCGCTGGGACTACTACGAGATCTGCCAGGACCACGACGAGGACGGCCAGACCGCCAAGCTCCTGGAGAACCTCAAGGGCGAGCTGGCGCCGTCGGTGGAGTACGGCGCCGCGATCGTGCACAGCATCGAGACCGGGCAGCAGAGCGTGATCTACGGGAACGTGCCCAACACGGGCCTCGTCACCAACCTGCCGGAGGGCTGCTGCGTCGAGGTGGCCTGCCTGGTGGACTCGGGCGGCGTGCAGCCCACCGTCTTCGGTGCGCTGCCCCCGCAGTGCGCCGCGGTCAACCGCACCGGGATCAACGTGCAGGAGCTGGCGGTCACCGCGGCGCTCACCGGCCGGCGCGAGCACGTCTACCACGCCGTGATGGCCGACCCGCTCACCAGCGCGCTGCTCACCCTCGACCAGATCACGGCGATGGTCGACGAGCTGTTCCTCGCGCACAAGGCGTACCTGCCGCCGGAGCTGCAGGACTGATCCAGCCCCACCTCATCGGGCACGACCTCATCGGGGAGGTACCGCATGACCCGTGCGCTCTCGCGGCGTGCGTTCCTTGGGGCGGCGGCTGCCACGGCGCTGGCCGGCTGCAGCGCCGATCCGGCTCCGGGCAAGATCCGGCTGCGCCTGTCGACCTGGAACATCGCGCCCGACCTGGTCAGCTACCGGGCGATCGCCGACCGGTACCAGCAGCTGCACCCGGACGTCGAGATCGCCGTGGAGGTGACGCCGGGCGGCGACTTCAACCAGTGGCTGACCACTCGCCTGGCGGCCGACCGGGCGCCGGACCTCATCCGGATCATCCCGCAGCAGTTCGGCCGCTACGTCGACACCGGCGGGATGGTCGACATCGCCCAGTGGCTGCCGCTCGGGTACGGCGACGACTACCGGGAGAACTTCTGGTCGATCGTCGCCAAGGACGGTGGGGTCTACGGCCTGCCGCAGCACACCGACAACTTCATCACCTTCTACCGGCGCGACATCCTGGACCGGATCGGCGTCAGCCCGCCACCGGACGCGGTGGACCGGGCGTGGACCTGGCCGGAGTTCCTCGACGTCGCGCGTGAGGTCAAGCGCGCCACCGGCGCGTACGGCTTCTCCGTCGGGTTCGGTGGCGTGAACAACGCCTATCGCTGGCTGCCGTTCCTGTACATGCACGGCGGCCGGCTGGTGGAGGACGACCTCGTCACGCCCGCGATCGAGGACGACGCGGGCGTGGAGGCGCTCGAGTGGACGCGCCGCTGGTACGCCGAGGGGCTCGTCTCGCTCTCCAACACCGTGAAGGGCAGCCAGGGCGACACCGCCACCACGCTGTTCGCCACCGACCAGGCCGGGCTCATGCTCAACAACCCCACCGCCCTGCCGACGCTGCAGGAGAGCCTCCCCGAGGAGGCGTGGGACACCCGGTACATGATCCAGGACGTCGGGCGGGCGTCCGACTGCGGCGGCAACGTCCTCGCCGTCACGCGCAGCTGCCGCCACCCCGAGGTCGCCGCCGACTTCCTGGCCTTCCTGAACGACCCGGAGAACACCGTCGCGTTCTGCCGGGGCGGGGGCTGGGTGCCCGTGCGCGAGTCGATCGACGTCGACGAGGTGGGCTACTCCTACCGGCCCGACACCGTGGCGCGGTTCCTCGTGCAGCAGGAGACCGTGCCCGCCGACATGATCGCCGTCGAGACCTCGCCGACGTTCAACGTGGTCAACCAGGTGCTCGGGGACTACCTCGACCTGTGCCTGATCGGCTCGATCACGCCACGGGAGGCGGCCGCCTCCATCGCGGAGGGGATCCGGAATGTCCGCCACTAGATCACGGGTTGCGCCCTGGCTCTTCGTCTCGCCCGGCCTGCTGCTGCTGATCGTGTTCTCGCTCGTCCCGATCGTGGCGGCCGTCGTGCTGTCGTTCCAGCAGGTCGCCGTGTTCGGCCAGGGCACCTGGGTCGGTGGCGGCAACTACGCGCAGATGGTGGGCGACCCGCTGTTCTGGACGAGCATCGGCAACACCGCCGTGTTCACGGTGGGCACGGTGCCGACGAGCATGGCGATCGGCCTGCTGCTCGCCGTGCTGCTCAACCGCGCGATGCCGGGCCGGGCGCTGATCCGGGCGCTGTTCTTCCTGCCGATGGTGGCCGCGGGCGTGGTGGTCGCCGTGATCATGGCGTGGATCTTCAACGGCGACTACGGGGTGGTGGACAACCTCCTCGCCGCGCTCGGGCTGCCCCGCGTGCCGTGGCTGACCTCGCCGGACGTCGCGATGCTGACGTTCGTGCTCGCCGTGGTGTGGACGCGGATCGGGTTCTGCATGGTGATCTACCTGGGGGCGCTGCAGGCCGTGCCGCCCGAGCTCGTGGAGGCCATGACGGTGGACGGCGCCGGCCGGTGGACCCGGTTCCGGCGGCTCATCTGGCCGCTGCTGCGCCCCACGACGTTTCTGCTGCTCGTGGTGAACGTGGTGTTCTCGCTGCAGGTCTTCGACATCGTCTACGTGCTCACCGGCGGCGGTCCCGGCTTCGCCACGACGGTGCTGATCCAGTACATCTTCCGGACCGCCTTCACGAACGGGGAGATGGGCTACGCGAGCGCGATCGGCGTCGTGTTCGCGCTGATCCTGCTCGGCTTCACCGCCCTGCAGTGGCGGGCGAACCGGCGGGCGGAGGAGGTGGCATGACGAGCATCGCGCAGGACACGCGGCCGGCGCTCGAGACGCCCGCCGCGGTGCCCGCGGCCCGGCGGAACCGGATGACGCCGGGGCGGTGGGTGGTGTGGGCGCTGCTCGTGTGCGGCGCCCTGGTGATGGCCTTCCCCGTCTACTGGATCCTCGTCACGGCCGTCACGCCGGGAGGGCAGTCGCAGAGCGGCGAGTTCTACCTGTGGCCGAGCGAGCCCACTCTCGCCAACTTCGCGGAGGCGTTCGAGTCCCAGCCGGTCGGCCGCTGGATCCTCAACTCGGTGGTGATCGCCGGGATCGGCACCGCGATCACCGTGATCGTCGCGCTGATGGCGGGCTACGCGTTCGCGAAGTTCTCCTTCCGCGGCCGCGGCGTCCTGTTCGGCGCGTTCCTCGTGACGATCGTGGTGCCGGCGCAGGTGACGCTCGTGCCGTCGTTCCTCGTGGTGGTGGACCTGCGGCTCGTCGACACGATCTGGGCCGTGATCCTGCCCCGCGCCGGCGACGCGATCGCGGTGTTCATCGCCCGCCAGTTCATGCTGAAGATCCCGGACGCGCTGCTCGAGGCGGCCCGGATCGACGGCGCGGGCGAGCTGACGATCTTCCGCCGGATCGTGCTGCCGATGAGCGGGCCGCTGGTCGGCGTGCTGGTGATCCTGGCGTTCATGGGGAAGTGGAACGACTTCCTGTGGCCACTGGTCACCCTGCAAGGCACCGAGAACCTCACGCTCCCGGTGGCCCTGTCGAGCATGCAGAGCAGCGGGATCTTCGACAACCCGTGGGGGCCGATCATGGCCATCGCGTTCCTGTCGCTGCTGCCGCTGCTGGTCGTGTTCCTCGTCTTCCAGCGGACCTTCGTGCAGGGGATCGCGAGCACCGGGCTCAAATGACGGCCGCCTACCAGTCGTGCACCGTGCCGTCGCGCAGGCGGTTCACCGGCAGGTAGGCGGGGGTGTACTCGAACTTCGCCGCGGCCTCCTTGTCGACGGTGACGCCGATGCCCGGGGTCTCGCCGGGGTGCAGGTAGCCGTCGTCGAACGTGTACGAGCGCCGGAACACCTCGTAGGTCTCGGCGGTGTGGGGCGCGAACTCCTGGATGCCGAAGTTGTGGATCGCGAGGTCGAGGTGCAGGCCCGCGGCCATGCCGACCGGGGAGATGTCGGTGGGGCCGTGGATGCCTGACTTCACCTGGTAGAGCGCGGCGAAGTCGAAGAGCTTGCGCATGGCGGTGACCCCTCCGGTGTGGGTCACGGCGGAGCGGACGTAGTCGATGAGCTGCTCGCAGATGAGGGTCTGGTAGTCGAAGGCGGTGTTGAACACCTCGCCGATCGCGAGCGGGGTGGTGGTGTGCTCGCGCACCAGGCGCAGGCCCTCCTGGTTCTCGGCGGGCGTGCAGTCCTCCATCCAGAACAGGTCGTAGGGCTCGAGCGCCTTGCCGAGCTTCGCCGCCTGGATCGGGGTGAGGCGGTGGTGCACGTCGTGCAGCAGCGGCAGCTCGGGGCCGAACTCGTTCCGGACGGCCTCGAACACCGTGGGCACGTGGCGCAGGTAGGCGCGGGTGTCCCAGACCTCCTCGTTGGGCAGGCCGGTGCGTTCGAGGGGGTTGCCGATGCCGTAGATCGTGTCCAGGCCCGGCACGCCCGCCTGCACGCGGATCGAGCGGAAGCCCTCCTCGCGGCGCGCCCGGATCGAGTCCAGCACCTCCGGCAGGTCGCGGCCGCTGGCGTGCCCGTAGGCCATGATCCCGGTGCGGCTCGCCCCGCCCAAGAGCTGGTAGAGCGGCATGCCCGCGGCCTTGGCCTTGATGTCCCACAGCGCCACGTCCACGGCGGCGATCGCGGCCATCGTCACCGGCCCCCGCCGCCAGTAGGCACCGCGGTAGAGGTACTGCCAGGTGTCCTCGATCTTGTGCGCGTCGCGGCCGATCAGCAGCGGGACGACGTGGTCGCGCAGGTAGCTGGCCACCGACAGCTCGCGGCCGTTCAGCGTGGCGTCGCCGTAGCCGACGAGGCCGTCGTCGGTGGTGATCTCGAGGGTGACGAAGTTGCGTCCCGGGCAGGTGACGATGACGTCCGCGCCGGCGATCCGCATTGGGGGTCCTTCCTTATCCCTTGGTGGCGCCGGCGGTGAGCCCGGCGATGAGGTAGCGCTGCCCGAACACGGCGGCGAGCACGACGGGCACGCTCATGAGCGTGGACGCGGCCATGAGGCCGCCCCAGTCGATGCTCGCGTAGGAGATGAAGTTGAACAGCGCCACCGGCAGCGTCTTCGTGTTCTCGTCGGAGAGGATCAGCGCGAACACGAAGTTGTTCCAGCTGAAGACGGTGGCGAGCACGCACGCGGTGGCGGTGCCCGCGGTGGCGAGCGGCAGCGAGATCCGCAGGAAGGCCCCGAACGCCGAGAGCCCGTCCACGCGGCCCGCCTCCTCCAGCTCCACCGGCAGGCCCTCGAAGAAGCCGATCATGATCCAGGTGATCAGCGGCACCGAGACGAACATGTGCGACAGCACCAGCACCGAGTAGCCGCCCACCAGCTCCAGGCGGGCGAACACGTAGTACCAGGGCACCAGCAGCGAGATCGCCGGGATGATGCGGGCGATCAGCACCCAGCCACTCGCCCGGTGCATCCCGAAGCGCCCGATCGCCCACGCCGCGGGCACCGCGATCAGCGCGGACAGCACCGTGGAGACCACTGCCACGATCGCCGAGTTGACCATGGCGGGCAGGAACACGCCCTGGTCGAACACGGTGCGGAAGTTGTCGAGCGTGGGGGTGAAGACCACCGCGTCCGCGGTGTTGCTGATCTGCACGTTGTTCTTGAACGCCGCGAGCACCATCCAGACCAGCGGCAGCGCGAACACGAGGCTCACCAGCACGATCGCGGCGAGCCGCAGCCGTTCGAGGCGGCGCTTGCGCGGGTCGGGGCTGCGCGGGGGAGCCGCTGGCGGCGTGGGTCGCGAGAGGGTGGCGGTCATGATCCGGCCTTCTCCGATCGGAGCCTGAGGACGACGACGATCCCGATGATCAGCACGGTGAACAGCACGAGCACCGCCGCGGCGAGCCCGTACTCCGAGTAGTCGAACGTGATCCCGTAGGCGTAGACGTTCAGCGTCTCGGCCTCGTAGCTGGAGCCGCCGCCCGCGCCCTTCGTCGCGTAGATGAGGTCGAAGGTCTTCAGCGCGTCCACGCTGCGCAGCACCAGGGCCGTGACGATCGTGGTGCCCAGCATCGGCAGCGTCACCAGCCGGAACCGCTGCCACGGCCCGGCCCCGTCCACGAGCGCCGCTTCCTCGGGCTCCTCGGGCAGCGTGGTGAGCCCGGCGAGCAGCAGCAGCGTCATCATCGGCGTCCACTGCCACACGTCGATCAGGATCAGCGTGGGCAGCGACTGCGCCACCGAGCCGAGGAACGGCTGGGGCGGGATGCCGACGAGGCCGAGCAGTGCGTTGGCGATGCCGACGGTCGGGTCGAGGATGAGCATCCACACCACGCCGACGGCCACCGGGGTGGCGAGCAGCGGCACCATCAGGATCGTGCGCATCCAGCGCATCCCGCGGAACGGGCGGCGCAGGAGCATCGCGAGCGCCAGCCCGAGCGCGAGCTCGAGCACCACCGCGGCCACCGTGAACAGGAACGTCCGCCCGACGGCAGGCCAGAACCGGCGGGTGTCGCTCAGCGCGTCGGTGTAGTTCGTCAGGCCGAGGAACCTCGTGTCGGCGTTCACCGCCCCGAACGCGTCGGTGAGGCTGAGCCACAGCGTGTAGGCCAGCGGGAACACGACCATCAGGCCGATGAACACCACAGCGGGGGCGATCATCGTCCACTTGAGTCGCCGGTACTCCTGCTCAAGGGTGCGGGCCATCAGATTCTCCGCCTCAGATCCTGCGCTGGCGTGCGTCGCGGGTCAGGAAGTCGTCGAATTCGTCGGACGTGTCGCGCGCCTCCGCCACGAAGTCCTCTCCGAGGATCGAGGCCACCATCGGGCGGCCGACGATGTCGCGGGCGCGCCCGACCTGCACCACGTCCGGCCGGTCGCGCGGCACCCCGGTGGCGGTGCCGGCCTCCATCGACGCGGCGAGGTCCGCCGGGAAGCCCGCCCCGGCCTCGGGGTCCTGCCACGCGGACGTCCGCGCGCCGGGGATCCCGTCGCGCTGCATGGCGCGCACGGTCTCCGGGCCCGACGCCCAGCGCAGGAACTCCCACGCGGCGTCGCGGCGCGGGGAGAACGCGTTGACCGCGAGCCCCCAGGACGCGATGTTGTACGGCCGGGAGCCCGCGGGCCCGGCGGGGAACGGCGCGAACCCGGTGCGGTCGCCCACGAGCGAGGTCTTCGGGTTGATGAAGTTGGTGTAGACCGAGTCGGCGTCGATCACGAACGCGACCTTGCCCTGGGCGAAGATCGGCGTGATCTGCTCGAGGCTCATGTTGGTGGCGCCGAGCGGACCGGCCTCGCGCAGCAGCCGCCCGTAGTACTCGTAGGCCGCGAGCGCCTCCGGCGAGGCGATGCCCGACCGGCCGTCGACGATGAAGTCGCCGCCGAACGAGTACAGGTAGCTGGAGAACTGGCTCACCGCGAAGTTGCGCTGGCCGCGCCCCGCGAACCCGATCATGTCGTTCGCCGGGTCGTGCAGCCGCGCCGCCGTGGCGAACAGCTCGTCGAGCGTGGCGGGCGGGCCGTCGGGCACGAGGTCGCGCCGGTAGTACAGCGCCGACCGCTCGGTGACGATCGGCACCCCGAACACCCGGCCCTGGTTGGTCACCCGCTCGCGCGCGCCCTCCAGCACGTCGCCCCAGTCGTACTGCGCGTCGCGGGTGACCAGGTCGGTGAGGTCGGCCAGCCAGCCGTTGCGCGCGAACAGCAACTGCTCCTGCAGCGGCCGGTACATCATCACGTCGATGTCCGGCGCGCTCGCGTTGAGCTTGACGTTGTAGGTGGACGACACCTGGTCGGCCGTCATCGTCGAGATGGCCACGCGCCGGTGCGCGAGGTCCTCGAACTCGCCGATGCGCCTGCGGATCGCGTCGCCCCACACGTGGTTGGCCAGCACGAGCCGCAGGTCGCCGTCCGGCCCGTCGCCGGAGCGCCCGCAGGCCGCCAGCCCGGCGATGGCCCCGGCACCCGCAGCGCGCAGGAAATCCCGCCGTCGAATCACGCCGCCCCCCGCCGCGTCTTGTCTGATGTCTGGCTCCGGGGGACCCTACGTCACCAGTGGATCAGCCGCTCCAGCGATACCGGCGCTCGGGACGACCGGTGCCCCCGTAGCGCAGCCGGACGGTGGCCGCGCCGGTGGCGACGAAGTGCTCCAGGTACCGGCGCGCGCTCACCCGCGACAGCTCCGTGAGCTCGGCGCACTCGGCGGCCGACAGGTCCCCGTCGTGCGCGCGCAGCACCCGCTCCACCAGCTGCGCCGTGGGCGCGGTGAGCCCCTTCGGCAGTCGTGTGCTGCCGCCGTGGCGGGCACCGAACACGCTGTCGATGTCGTCCTGCGCGGCGCGTTCGAGCCCGGCGAGGCGCCCGCGCACCCGCGCCACCCGCTCCACGTGCTCGCGCAGCACGGCCGCGTCGAACGGCTTCACGAGGTAGTGCGTGGCGCCGCCGTGCAGCGCCGCGGTCACCGTGCCCGGGTCGTCCGCCGCGGTGATCACGAGCACGAACGGGTCGTCGGGGGAGCCGGTGCGCAGGTCGCGCAGCACCTCCAGCCCGGACCGGTCGGGCAGGTAGACGTCCAGCAGCACGAGGTCGGGCCGCAGCTCCCGCGCCAGCCGCGCCGCGTCGGCGCCGGTGTGGGCCACGCCGACCACCTCACACCCCGGGATCCGCGCGACGTACCCGCTGTGCACGCGGGCCACCATGAAGTCGTCGTCGACGACCAGCACCCGCATGGTCACGACGCCACCGGGAGCGACGCCGTGAACACCGCGCCGCCGTCGTTGCGCAGGCTGATCGTGCCGCCGCGGCGCAGGCAGACCTGCCGGGCCAGCGCGAGCCCGAGGCCGCGCCCGCCGCTGTCGCGCTCGGCGGCCTTCGTGCTGAACCCGTGCCGGAACACCTCCTCGACGAGCTCGGACGCCACGCCCGGCCCGGAGTCGCGCACCGTCACCCGCACCGCGTCATCCTCCGTCGCGACGCCGACCTCCACCCACCCGGGCCCCGCCGCGTCCAGGGCGTTGTCGACGAGGTTGCCCAGGACCGTCACCAGGTCGGCCGAGAGCTCCGGATCACGCACCGGGTCCACCGCGTCGAGCCGGCTGCCCGGAGCCAGCCGCAGCTGGGCCCCGCGTTCCGTGGCGAGGCTCGCCTTGGCCACGAGCAGCGCGGCCACCGCCGCGTCGCCCACGCTCGCGGTGACCTCGCGCCGCCACTGGTCCGACCCCGCCACGATCCCCGCCACGAAGCGCCGCACCTCCTCGTGCTCGCCCAGCTCCGTCAGGCCGGCGATCGTGTGCAGCCGGTTGGTGAACTCGTGCGTCTGCGCCCGCAGCGTGTCGGTGACGTGGCGCGACGCGTCCAGCCGATTCTCCAGGGCGGCCAGCTCCGTGCGGTCGCGCAACGTGACCACGGCGCCGACCGTGGTGCCGTCCACCTCCACCGGCATCCGGTTGAGCACCAGCACCCGGGTGCCGTGCAGCACCACCTGGTCGGCGCCCTCGACCGCCCCGGTGAGCACGTCGCGCAGCCGGTCGTCGAGGTCGAGATCGTCCACCCGGGCGCCGACGGCGGCGACGCCGAGCAGCTCGGTGGCGGCGGCGTTCTGCAGCGTCACGCGATCGGCGCGGTCCAGGCCGAGCACGCCCTCCTTCACACCGAGTAACATCGCCTCGCGCCGCTGCACCAGCTCCACGATCTCCGTGGGCTCCAGGCCGAGGGTCTGCCTGCGTACCCGCCGCGCCAGCAGCAGCGACCCGGCGACGCCGAGCACGACCGCCACCCCCACCAGCAACGCCGCGGGCGCCGGGGCGGCGAGGAGCCCGGTGAGCAGCGGCGGCGCCTCCACGCGCGCGGCGACCAGCCCGACCACGCGCCCGTCGTCGGCGAGCACCGGCACGTGCGCCACCACCGTGCGCCCGTCCGGGTTGCCCACCCACGCCCGCCCGGCGGGCGCCGTGCTCTCCCCGGCCGGGAACGGCTCCCCGACCTCGGCCGGGTCGGCGGCGCTGCGCACCACCATGCCCGCGTCCACGATCACGATCTCGTCGGCGCCGGACAGGTTGCGCGCGCTCGTGCCCAGCGCGGGCAGCGGGCCGAAGTCACGGGTGGCCAGGCTCTCCCGCACGCCCGCGGTGGCCGCGACGTCCTCGGCCACCGTCAGCATCCGCCTGCCCTGCGTCTCCCGGAACGCCGCGTCCGACTGCACCACCGCCAGCGCGGTGACCGCGGCGAGCAGCAGTCCCACGATCCCGAGCTGCCAGCCCAGGAACTGCCGCGCCAGGGTGCGAGCCATGTGGGGAGCGTCCCACGACCACAACGACCACAACGACCGATGTGCGATCAAGGCAGACAGCGGTGTCCCCGCAGCTCAGGATGTGCGCCACACATACCTCGACGGAGAGGGAGGCAGATGCGGACCCGAAGCGTGGTGGCCGTGCTCGTGGCGCTGGCCGCGGTGCTGCTCGTACCGCCCGCGGTCGGCGGGCTCACCGGTGGTGGCGACGGCACGCAGCTGCGTGGCCTGCGGTTCCTGGTGCCCAACGCGCCCGGCGGTGGCTACGACATCACGGCGCGCACGGCGGCCAAGGCGATGGAGGACGCCGGCATCACCGGCGCCGTGGAGGTCTTCAACCTCCCCGGTGCGGGCGGCACGGTCGGGCTCGGCCGCACCGTCAACGAGAGCGGCAACGACCGGCTCGTCATGTCCATGGGTCTCGGCGTGGTCGGCGCGGTCTACACGAACGACTCGCCCGCCACCCTGACCGACGCCACCCCCATCGCGCGGCTCACCCAGGAGACCGAGATCGTCGTGGTGGGCAAGGACTCGCCGCTGCGCACGTTCGACGACCTGCGGGTCACGTGGACGGCCGACCCGGGCGCCGTGCCCGTCGGCGGCGGCTCCAGCCCGGGCGGGCCCGACCACCTCGCCCCGATGCTGATGGCCGAGGGGATCGGCATCGACCCGCGCACCGTCAACTACGTCTCCTACGACGGCGGCGGCGAGCTGCTCGCCGCGGTGCTCGGCGGGAAGGTGGCGTTCGGGGTCTCCGGGCTCTCCGAGTACGCCGACCAGATCGAGGCCGGTGAGCTGCGGGTGCTGGCCGTGACCGCACCGCAGCGCGTGCCCGGACTGGACGCGCCGACGCTGACCGAGGCGGGCGTGGACGTCGAGTTCACCAACTGGCGCGGCATCGTCGCGCCGCCGGGGCTCTCCGACGAGGGCCGGGCCGACCTCGTGGCCGCGTTCACGGAGCTGCGCGAGTCCCCCGAGTGGGGCGAGGCGCTGCAGCGCAACGGCTGGCAGGACGCCTACCTGCCCGGCGACGACTTCGGGGCGTTCCTGCGCGCCGAGAACGACCGCGTGGCCGGCGTGCTGCGCAACCTGGGGCTGGTGGCATGAGCACGATGACCTCCTGGCTGCGCGAGCGCTCCGAGCTGGGCGTGGCGGCCCTGCTGCTCGCCACCGGCCTGCTGGTGCTGGCCGACGTGACGCTCGCGCCCCGCTCCGGCAACGCCGCCGACCCGCTCGGCCCCAACGCGGTGCCGATCCTGCTGGGCCTGCTCCTGCTGGTGCTGGCCGCGCTGCTCGCCGTCGACGTCCTGCGCGGGGGCCACGGCGAAGCCGAGGGCGGCGAGGACGTCGACCTCGCCGTGCCCGCCGACCGGCGCACCGTCCTCCTGCTCGCGGGCGTGATCGTCGCGACCGCGGCGCTGATCCCGCTGCTCGGCTGGCCGATCGCGGGCACCGTGCTGTTCTGGGGCGCCACCTACGCCCTCGGCTCGCGCGCCTTCCCGCGCGACCTGCTCATCGCGGCGGGCGTCTCGCTCGCCACGTGGCTCGTGTTCGACGCGCTGCTCGGCGTGGACCTGCCCGGCGGACCGCTGATGGGGCTGATCTGACGTGGAGAACCTCACCCTCCTGTTCGAGGGCTTCGGGAACGCGCTGACCCCGGCCAACCTGCTGTTCTCGGCGATCGGCGTGCTGCTGGGCACCGCGATCGGCGTGCTGCCCGGCATCGGGCCGGCAATGGCGGTGGCGCTGCTCCTGCCCGTCACGTACGCCTTCGACCCGACCGGGGCGTTCATCCTCTTCGCCGGCATCTACTTCGGGGCCATGTTCGGCGGGTCGACCACTTCGATCCTGCTCAACACCCCCGGCGAGAGCGCCTCGGTGATGGCGGCGATCGAGGGCAACCCGATGGCCCGCTCCGGCCGCGGCGCCCAGGCACTCGCCGCCGCCGCGATCGGGCACTTCATCGGGGGCGTCGCGGGCGCGCTCGGCCTGGTGCTGCTCGCGCCGCTGGTGGCCTCGGTCGCCGTCGACATCGGCGCCCCCGACTTCTTCGCGATCATGGTGCTGGCCTTCGTCGCCGTCACCTCCGTGCTGGGCAGCTCCCGGGTGCGCGGGTTCGCCGCCCTCGCGATCGGCCTGACGATCGGGTTGGTCGGCCTCGACCCGCTCTCCGGGCAGCCACGCCTGACGTTCGGCGTCCCGCAGCTCGCCGACGGCATCGACGTCGTGATCGTCGCCGTCGGGCTGTTCGCGGTGGGCGAGGCGCTCTGGGTGGCGGCGCACCTGCGCCGCACCGTCGACCGGCCGATCCCGGTAGGCCGGCCCTGGCTCTCCGGCGACGACCTGCGCCGCACCTGGAAGCCGTGGCTGCGCGGCCCGTTCATCGGGTTCACGTTCGGCTCGATCCCGGCAGGCGGCGCCGAGATGTCCACGTTCATGTCGTACGTGGCCGAGCGGCGGCTCTCCCGGCGGCCCGAGGAGTTCGGCAAGGGCGCGATCGAGGGCGTCGCCGGGCCCGAGGCCGCGGCCAGCGCCTCGTCGGCGGGCACGCTCGCCACGATGCTCACCCTCGGCCTGCCCACCACCGCGATCGCCGCCGTCATGCTGGCCGCGTTCCAGCAGTTCGGCATCCAGCCCGGCCCGCTGCTGTTCGAGAACGAGCCCGACCTCGTCTGGACGCTCATCGCGAGCCTGTTCATCGGGCTCGTCCTGCTGCTGGTGCTGAACCTGCCCCTCGCACCCGTGTGGGCGAAGCTGCTGCGGATCCCCCGGCCCTACCTGTACGCCGGCATCCTCTTCTTCGCCTGCGTCGGCGCCTACGCGGTGAGCGGCCAGCCCGTCGACCTGCTCGTGCTGCTCGCGATCGGCGCCGTCGGGTTCCTGATGCGCCGCTACGGCCTCCCGGTCCTCCCCGCGATCATCGGCGTGATCCTCGGGCCCGACGCGGAGCTGCAGCTGCGCCGCGCCCTCCAGATCGCCGAGGGCGACGTCACCACGCTGGTCTCCACCCCGCTCTCGGTGATCGTGTACCTGGTGATCATCGGGCTGCTGGTGTTCCCACTGATCGCGAGGGCCCGCCGGCGCGGGTCCGGCTCGGACACCCCGCCGCGGGAGCGGGTGGGGGTGTAATCCGGTCAGGAGTAGACCATGCAGCTCGCCGCGGCGAATGCGGACTCCTTGGTCTGCGTGGCCAGGACTCGCCCGCTGTCGTCGCTGATCGAGCACGTGACGGTGGTGTCGCCCTTCGTGGAGGGCGACACCACCGACAACAATGGTGTTGCGTCGGCACCCCATGCCGAGGTGTCGACGGTGAGGTTCCACGGAGCGGGCACGGAGGAGACGGTGATCCGGTCGCCGTTGCTGTCCGTGTAGCTCAAGGTCACCGGGTAGTTCGCCTCGACCGTGTAGACGTAGGAGGCCGGCCGGTCGCCCTCGACGCGGCTGAAGGGGCCCGGTCCGGTCGTCGGCGCCGCCGCGGCGGTGGGCGGCGCGACCGTAGCCTGGGGTGTCGGTGCAGCGGCCGATGTCGGAGCAGCGGTCGCCGGACCCGCGGCGACGACCGCTTCCGTGGGGGCGGACGCGCGCCCCGCGGCGAACCCGGCCCCGCCCGAGACCACCGCGAGGACGACCGCCGCGGTGGCGAGGACGAGCACGCGGCGGGCGCCGCGCGGTGCGCTCGGGAGGGTCGCGGTGGGTGCCGGCGGAGCCGGGGCGGCGACGGGCGGGGTGTCCCACTGCTGCAGCGCGTACTGCGCGGCGGCGGCGAGGTCGCGCGCCGTGGCGTACCGGGCCGCCGGGTCCTTGGCCATGCCCCGCGCGATCACCTCGTCGAGCGCGGGCGGCACGTCGCCGCGCTGCAGGCTCGGGCGGGGCGGATCCGCGGTGAGGTGCGCCTTCATGATCGACGGCAGGCTGGTGCCGTCGAAGGGACGGCGTCCGGTGAGGCACTCGGCGAGGGTGCAGGCGAGGGAGTAGATGTCCGACCGGTGGTCCGGGGCTCCTCCGTCGAACCGCTCGGGCGCCATGTAGGCGAGGGTCCCGACCGTGCTGCCGCTGCGGGTGACCGCGGTGAGGTGCTCGTCGAGGGCACGGGCGATGCCGAAGTCGACGAGGTAGGCGAAGTCGGACGGCGTCACGAGGACGTTCGACGGTTTGACGTCGCGGTGCAGCACGCCATGGGCGTGGGCGTCGGTGAGCGCCTCGGCGACCTGGCTGACCAGGGCGACGGCGCGACGCGGGTCCATCGGCCCGGACGCGATGATCCGGTCCAGCCCGACCCCGTCGATCAGGCGCATGTCGATGAAGAGCCGCCCGTCGATCTCCCCGAAGTCGTGGATCGGGACGACGTGCGGGTCCTGCAGGCGCGCCGCGCTGTCCGACTCGCGGCGGAAGCGGGTGCGGAAGTCCTCGTCGTGCGCCAACTCGGCAGGGAGGACCTTGAGCGCGACGGCCCGCCCCCGGCGCTGGTCGAACGCGCGGTACACCTCGCCCATCCCGCCGCGCCCGAGAAGCCCCTCGAGTCGGTACGGCCCCAGCACGAGGGTTCTGTCGGCGGTCACATGCGCTCCCCGGTTCGTCGGTCGCTGTAGACCGTCGCGATCGGCCGCAGATCGTTAACCGAGCCCTCGTCCCCATCCGGCCGACGGCCGGCTCCCGCGCCGAGCGCACCTCAGCGCGGTCCCACGACCCTGAGGTGCTGCTGACCTTCCGGTGATCGGCGTGAGCAGTACGCCACGGTGCTCACCACAACACCGCTGTACGACTCATGCGGATCATGCGGCGCTGAGACGGTCGTCGAGCCCCCAGCCGCTCGGTGCGGCCGTTCCACGTTGCGAGATGCCTCGAGCCGGATGGTGGGGGGACGCTCATCGGCGAGCAGTACACCAGTGCGGTCTGATGACCGTCAGGTACTGCTGATCTTCGGTGATCATTGTGAGCCGTACGCCACGGTCGCCGCCACGGACGTGGTGTACGGCTCGTGGGGTCTGGGTCCGTCCGGGTGGCGGCATCGGCCTCCCGCACCGAGCCGCACACCAGCGCCTTCCGCAGAACGACCAGGTGCTGTTGACCTTCGGGCGGTCGGTGTGAGCAGTACGTCAGGGCGCTCGGCAAACCGTGGTGTTCGGCTCGCGCGCCTCGGACCGGTCGCCGTCGCCGCGCCGGGTGGGCGACCTCGAGAGGCGCCCCGCGTGCCGCAGCCGAGCAGTGCACGGATGTAGTCGTCCCAACTGCCAGGTGCTGTTGATCTTCGGTGATCGGCGCCAGTCGTACGTCAGGGGCCTCACTACGACCGTGGTGTTCGGCTCGCGGCCTCGACTGGTCGTCGCCGCCTCGCCGAGTCGGCGATCCTCGTCCGCTACCCGCGCCGCGAGTCGCACGTCAGTGCGGTCGTCGCAACTGCCGGGTGCTGTTGATCTTCGGTGATGAGCGCGAGTCGTACGTCAGGGTGCCCAGCAGGACCGCGGTGTGCAGCTCGCCCGCCTCGGACGGGCGTCGTGGTGTCGCCGAGCACTGTTGATCTTCGAGGTGCGGTAGGGACGCGGTCATGCTGGTGACATCCCGATCGGCGGCCGAGTACCGGGCGATGTTCGACCTGGCTGCCGGGGACCTGGTGGGACCGGTCCTCGACTGCTGCGCGGGCGGGTCGAGCTTCGCCGCCGAGACCGGGGGGTGGGTCGTGGCCGTCGACCCGGCCTACGCGCTGGGGCCCGGGGACCTCGCGGAGCGGGTGCGGGAGGGGCTCGACGAGGGCGACCGGATGATCGCGAGGAACGCGGACCGGTTCGAGTGGGGCTGGTACGGCGACCCCGGCGGGCGGGCGGCGATGCGCCGGTCGGCGGGGGAGCGGTTCCTCGCCGACCTCCGTGAACGTGCCGGGCGTTACGTCGCCGGGGCACTGCCGGACCTGCCGCTGGCCACCGGCGGCGTCGAGGTCGCCCTGTGCTCGCACCTGTTGTTCACCTGGGCCGAGCTGGGGGAGGAGTGGCACCGGCGGGCGCTGGCCGAGCTGGTGCGGGTGGCGCGCCGCGAGGTGCGGGTGTTCCCCGTCGTGGCGCAGGCGACGGGGGAGCCGGTGGCGTTCCTCGACCGGTTGCGCGCCGAGTTGGAGGCGGGCGGGCACCGCACGGAGCTGCGGCAGGTGCCTTACCGTTTCCAGCGGGGCGGCGACCGGATGCTGTGGATCCGGGTCGGACACGGCGGTAGCGGATGATCGGGTGGTTCGGGTGGAAGACGGTCGGCTGTCCGACGTCGTGCTCGTGGCGGGCTACGCCCAGCTGCCGCAGAGCACCGGTGCAGGCCAGATGTGGCGGCACCTCACGGTGATCGCGCGCATCGACCTGGACTCCGGCCTGGTCGTCGACGCGTCGACCACGCTCGCCACGGCCGTGGCGGACCAGTTCGTGCGCGAGCTGCTGATCGGCAGCGACCCGGTGCGCGACTCCGAGCGGATCCTCACCACCCTGGAGCGGCACTACTTCGGCAACGGCCGCAAGGCGATCATCGGGGCGTTCCGCGACCTCGTGCAGCGGTACGAGGAGTGCCGTTCCGAGCTCGGGGGTTGACAACCGCGGCGGCCGGTTGATCGGATACCGGCACACCCCGTCGGACGGCCGGACGGCCCCGGTGGGTGCCGAGTCCGCTGCACGGTGCTCGCCCGCAGGCGAGGGTCTCCCGCGCAGGTCGAGGTGAGGCAGCCCTGCACCGCACGCCGTCGTGCGGTGGTGAGGTGACTGCATGCCCGACGCCGCGCACACCGTCCTGGCCCCGTACCGCGCGGGCCGCCTGGATCTGCCGAACCGCCTGGCGTTCCTCGCCACGGTCAACAACCTCGGCCGCAACACCGAGATCACCGACGACCTGGTGGCCTACTACGCCGCCCGGGCCCGCGGCGGTGCCGGGATGGTGATCACCGAGGGGTTGTCGGTGCACCCGACGTCGATCCCGAACGGCACCACACCGCTGGCCTACGACGAGTCGCTGGTGCCCGGTTTCCGCCGGCTCGCCGACGCCTGCCGCCGGCACGGCGCGCGGGTGTTCGGGCAGCTGTGGCACGTGGGCAGGCAGGCGTTGTGGAACCCGACGCTGCAGCCGTGGGCCCCCTCGGGCGGGCGCGACCCGTACAGCGGGGTCACGGCGCGCACGATGACCGACGCCGAGGTGCGCGAGGTCGTCGCCGGGTTCGTGCGCTCGGCGGTGAACCTGTACGTGGCCGGGTTCGACGGGGTGGAGCTGCACGGCGCCCACGGCTACCTGATCACCCAGTTCCTCTCGCCGTGGAGCAACCACCGCGACGACGCGTGGGGCGGCGACACCGCGCGGCGCACGGCGTTCGTGGCCGCGGTGGTGCGGGGTATCCGGGAGGCGTGTGGTCCGGACTTCGCCGTCGGCCTCAAGCTCAGCGCCCACGAGTACGTGGACGGCGGGATCGACCTCGCCGAGGCGCAGCGGATCGTGGGGGTCCTGGGGGACACCGCGCCCGTCGACTACCTGGCGGTGAGCCAGGCGAACTTCAGCCCCAGCCTCGAGTACCACGTGCCGGACATGGCGTTCGACGACGTCCCGTTCGTGCACCTCGCGGCCGGTGTGCGCGAGGTCGCCGGTGACGTGCCGGTGATGGCGCTGGCCAAGGTGCCCGACGTCGCCACCGCGGACCGCCTCGTGGAGGACGGCACCGCCGACCTGGTGGGGATGGCGCGGGCCTGGATCGCCGACGCCGACCTCGTGCGCAAGGTCGAGCGGGGCGAGACCCCGCGCCCGTGCACGTACTGCAACGTCTGCTGGGACTTCATCCACACCGGACGGCGCATCGCCTGCATGTACGCGCCCGACACCGGCCGGGAGTGGCACGCCGACCCGTCGGCCGCGGACGAGCGGCGGACCGTCCACGTCGTCGGCGGTGGCCCGGCGGGGCTGGAGGCCGCCCGCACCGCGGCGGGACGCGGCCACGACGTGCACCTCTACGAGCGTGCCGACCGGCTCGGGGGCCGGTTGCGCCGCGACGCGCAGACCCCCGGGCGCGAGGGGATGGGGCTCGCGGCCGACTGGCTCGCCGCGGCGGTCGAGGACGCAGGCGCGTGCGTGCACCTGGGCACCGAGGTCACGCCCGAGACCGTGGCCGGGTGGGACGCAGGCGACGTGGTCGTGGTCGCCACCGGCGCGGTGCCCGTCGTCGACGAGGTCCCCGGTGTCACCACCGTGGCGCTGGCCGAGGCCGTCCGCCGGGCCGGTGAGCTGGCCGGGCCCGTCGTGGTGGTGGACGAGCTCGAGGACGAGCCCGTGTACGCGTTCGTCACCGACCTCGCCACCCGCGGCACGCAGGTCCGGCTCGTGACGCGGCGGGAGGCGCCGGCGCGCCGGGTGGCCTACGTCAGCCGCATCGGGGTCTCCCGGCGCCTCGACGAGGCCGGGGTCGAGGTGCACGCGCTGGTCGAGCCGGTGCGCGCCGAGGACGGCCGCCTCGTCGCGCGGCACGTCTACTCCGGCCGCGAGCGCGATCTCGGGCCGGTCGGGACGGTGGTGCTGGCCGGGCCGGCGGCGCCCGGGCCGCACCCGGCGGGCGCCCGGGACGCCCTCGTGATCGGCGACGCCTCGTCGCCGCGCAGTTACGTCGCCGTCAGCCAGGAGGCCCACGACGTCGTCGTGCGCCTGGGCCGCGAGAAGGGGGAGTGACAGCAATGGCGCTGCAACCCGGTACCGAGCAACCCGGAACCCGGCAACCCGGTGCGACGCCGGAGGTCTCGCCCGCGGACCTGCGCCGCGCGGTGCTCGCCACCTCGATCGGCAACTGCCTGGAGTGGTTCGACTTCGCCGTCTACGGCTACATGGCGGTGGTCCTCGGGCAGCTGTTCTTCCCGACCGACGACCCGGCGTCGTCACTGCTGCTGTCGTTCGCGGCGTTCGGCGCGGCGTTCGTGGTGCGCCCGCTCGGCGGGATGTTCTTCGGCCCGCTCGGCGACCGCGTCGGCCGCCGCGGCGTGCTGTGCGTGATCATCCTGATGATGTCGGCGGCGACGTTCTGCGTCGGGCTGCTGCCGACCCACGCCGCGGTGGGCGTGCTCGCGCCGACCCTGCTCGTCGTGCTGCGGCTGGTGCAGGGCTTCACCGCGGGCGGCGAGGTCACGGGGGCCACGGCGTTCATCGCCGAGTACTCGCCCGACCGCATCCGCGGGCGGGTGACGAGCTGGATCCAGTTCTCGGCCACCCTCGGCTTCTTCCTCGGGCTGGCGGCACCCACCGTGCTGAACCTGCTGCTGGACCCCGAGCAGATCGCGGCGTGGGGCTGGCGGCTGCCGTTCCTCGTGGCCGGGCCGCTGGGGGTGGTGGGGCTCTACATCCGGCTGCGCCTCGGCGAGAGCCCGCGGTTCGCGCAGCTCGAACGCTCCGGCGAGGTGGTGCGCCACCCGCTGCGCGAGGCCGTCGTGAAGGGCTGGCGCGAGGTGCTCCTGGCCGGTGGGATCGGGATCGTCGTGCACCTGGGCTACTTCCTCGCCCTGGTCTACATGCCGACCTACCTGACGAAGGTGCTCGGCTTCGCGCCGTCCACCGCGTTCCTCGCCACCACCACCGTGGTGGTGCTCAACATCGTGATGATCCCGATCTCCGGGCGGCTGTCGGACCGCTGGGGCCGCAAGCCGATCATGATGGCCGCGGCGGTGGGGTTCGTCGTCGCGACGATCCCGGTGTTCCTGCTCATCGGCCAGGGCGGGGCCGCCACGTTCGTCGGGCTCGGGATCCTCGGCCTGCTGCACGGCACCTACCTCGGCGCGGTGGCCGCGGCGTTCGCGGAGATCTTCGCGACCAAGGTGCGCTTCGGCGGGTTCTCGATCGGCCACAACGTCTCGGCGGCGATCTTCGGCGGTGGCACCCCGCTGCTCGCCACCTACCTCGGCGGGTTGCTGGGCAGCACGCTCATGCCCGCCTACCTCATCGTCGCGGGCTCGCTGCTCTGCGTGGTGGCGGTCTCGCGCTACCGCGAGATGGCCGGGAAGCCGCTGCGCGCGACCGGATCGGAGACACCATGACACGCGTCCAGCCCGGCTGGCAGGGTCGCTACTTCGAGGACTTCGCCGTGGGCGACGTCTACGAGCACCCGCTCGGCCGCACCGTCACCGAGACCGACAACACCTGGTTCACGTTGCTGACGATGAACACCAACCAGGCGCATTTCAACGCGCAGGCGGGGGAGTCGTCGGAGTTCGGCCGGATGCTCGTCGCGTCGCCGCTGACGATCGCGATCGCGATCGGCCAGTCGGTCACCGACACCACGCAGAACGCCTTCGCCAACCTCGGGCTCGACGGGCTGCGCCTGACGGCCCCGGTGTACGCGGGCGACACGCTCTGGTCGGAGTCGATCGTGCTGGGCACCCGGGAGTCGCGGTCGCGCCCGGAGGCGGGGATCGTCACGATCCGCACCCGGACGATCAACCAGGACGGCGTCGAGGTGCTGACGTTCGAGCGCACCTTCTACGTGCACCGGCGAGGCGCGGCCCGCGCCGCCGCGCCACGGCCGCGGGCGAAGACCCCGCTCACCCTCGAGGACGCGCCGTGAGACCGCTCGAGGACGTCCGCATCGTCTCGCTCGAGCAGTACGGCGCGGGCCCGTTCGCCTCGTCGCACCTCGCGCAGCTCGGCGCGGAGGTCATCAAGATCGAGGACCCGGCGGTGGGCGGCGACGTGGGCCGGCACGTCCCGCCGTACGCCGAGGGCGGCGACTCGCTGTTCTTCGAGTCGTTCAACCAGGACAAGTCCTCCGTCGTGCTCGACATCCGCACGCCGGAGGGCCGGGAGGTCTTCCACGACCTCGTCCGCAGCGCCGACGCCGTGTTCTCCAACCTGCGCGGCGACGTGCCGGAGAAGCTCGGCATCCGCTACGCCGACCTCGCGCCGGTGAACCCGCGGATCGTGTGCTGCTCGCTCACCGGGTTCGGCATGACCGGCCCGCGTTCGCGCGAGCCGGGCTACGACTACGTCCTGCAGGCGCTCGCCGGTTGGATGTCGGTGACGGGGGAGCCGGGTGGAGCCCCGCAGAAGACCGGGCTGTCGCTGGTGGACTACAGCGGCGGGTTCGTGGCGGCCATCGCGCTGCTCGCCGGCATCCACGCGGCGCGCCGCGACGGCGTGGGCACCGACTGCGACCTCTCCCTCTACGACACCGCGATCAGCCTGCTGACCTACCCCGGCACCTGGCACCTCACCGAGGGCTGGGAGCCGCGCCGCACCCGACACTCAGCGCACCCCTCGCTGGTGCCGTTCCAGGCGTTCGAGGCGGCTGACGGCTGGCTCGTCGTCGGGTGCGCCAAGGAGAAGTTCTGGCAGCGGCTCACCGTGGTGCTGGGGCGCCCCGACCTCGCCGACGACCCCCGGTTCGCCACGTTCGCCGACCGGGCGCGCCACGCCGACGAGCTCGTCGCGCTGCTGGAGGAGCTGTTCCGCACGCGCACCGTGGCCGACTGGCTCGACGCGCTCTACGCCGCACCCGTGCCGTGCGCACCGGTGCACGACGTCGCGCAGGCGCTGCGCGACCCGCACGCCGCGGCTCGGGAGCTGATCACCGAGACCGAGCACCCCCGCTTCGGCCGGGTGCGCGCGCTGCGCTCGCCGGTGCGGCTCGGCCCGCCCGGCGCCGACACCGCCCCGACCCGCGGGGCGCCCGCGATGGGCGAGCACACCGGGTCCGTGCTGCGCGGGCTCGGCTACGACGACGACCGCATCGCCGCGCTCGCCCGCTCCGGCGCGCTCGGCCCGATCCCCGCGGAGGGAACAGACCGGTGGACTTCAGCCTGAACGACGAGCAGCGCCTGTTCCGCGACACGTTGCGCAGCTTCGTCGAGCGCGAGATCAAGCCGGTCGCGCGCTCCTACGAGCAGTCCGGGCGCTACCCGACCGAGATCGTCGCGGGTCTGCGCGAGCTGGGCCTGTTCGGCCTGGTGATCCCCGAGGAGTACGGCGGGCTGGGCGCGGACACCGTGTCCTTCGCGCTCACCTTCGAGGAGATCTCGCGGGGCTGGATGGGCGTCGCGGGTGTGCTCGGCAGCCACTCGGTGGCCTGCTGGATGCTGGCGAAGCACGGCACCGAGGAGCAGCGCACCCGGTTCCTGCCCGACCTCGCCACCGGCGCGCGGCGCACCGGCATCGCGCTCACCGAGCCCGGCGCGGGCACCGACCTGCAGGGCATCACCACCACGGCGCGCCGCGACGGCGACTCCTACGTCGTCAACGGCACCAAGATGTGGATCACGAACGCGCGGCACGCCGACCCGCTGCCGGTGCTGGTCAAGACCGACCCGACGGCGCAGCCCGCGCATCGCGGGATGAGCATCCTGCTGGTCGAGGCCGGCACGCCCGGCTTCGAGGTCACCGCCGACATCGGCAAGCTCGGCTACAAGGGCCCCGAGTCCTGCGAGGTCGTGCTCACCGACGTCCGCGTGCCCGCCGCCAACCTCCTGGGCGGCACCGAGGGCCGCGGGCTGCAACAGGCGCTGTCGGCGCTGGAGACCGGCCGGATCAACATCGCCGCCCGCGGCGTGGGCATCGCCCAGCGCGCCTACGAGGAGGCCCTCGACTACGCCCGCACCCGCACCGCGTTCGGCGGGCCGATCGGCGACTTCCAGGCCATCCAGCTGCGGCTCGCCGAGATCGCGGTGCGCCTGCAGAGCGCCCGGCTCATGACGTACTGGGCGGCCTCGCGCATGGACGACGGCGTCCGCATGGACACCGAGTCCGGGCTGGCGAAGATCGCCGCCTCCGAGGCGGCGCTGGCCTGCGCCACCGACGCGATGCGCATCCACGGCGGCTACGGCTATTCGACCGAGTTCGAGATCGAGCGGCTCTACCGCGACGCGCCGCTGCTGTCCATCGGCGAGGGCACCAACGACGTGCTGCGGACCGTGGTGGCGAAGGCGCTGCTCGCGGGGCGGGCGAGCATCGGGTGAAGGGTCATCCGCGACGAGCGAGGTGGGCGGCCAGTCCGTCCAGGTGGCGGGTCAGGGCGTGGTCCAGGAGGGCGTCCAGGTCCCTCACGGCGTTCTCGGGTATCGCTGCCAGGTGCGGGTAGCGCCCCGAGGAGACCAATCGGCCGAACTCGTGGTCGAGAGCGATCCACCACTGGTCGTTGGCCTGCCCGGTCTCCCGTTCGCTGCGGTTCTCCGCCGCGGCGCTGGCGGCGAGTCCGCGCACCAGGGAGGTCAGGGCGAGCGTCTCCCTGGTGCGTTCCGCGTGGCTGAGGCCGAGGCCGTCCAGAGCCTTGAGCGTCCATTCCGTGTGTGCCATCGCTTCGGGGACGAGCAGGGGCCGCGTCAGCGAGACCCGCTCGGGCAGCCACGGATGCCGGCGGTAGGCCTGCCATTGCACCCGGCTGACCAGCTCCAGCTTCGCCCGCCATCCATCCGGCCCCGGTTCGGGCAGCGGGTGGGCACCGAACACGGCGCGGACCAGTAGATCTTGGAGCTCCTCGCGCCCGGAGAGGTGCCCGTAGAGCGACATGGGAGCGACGCGGAGCTCGGCCGCGAGCCGTCGCATGGACACCGCATCGAGGCCTTCGCGATCGGCGATGCGGAGTGCGACGGCTACGATCCGGCCGGCGCTGAGCGCGTCGTCCCGCGGCCGGGTCGGGCGCCGCGCCGGTGTCTCCGAGGGGCGCACGATCGTGCCCGACCCGGGACGGCTGACCACCAGTCCCTCCTCGCGCAGCACCGCGAGCGCCCGGGTGGCGGTGGCCATCGCCACGCCGAAGTCACGGACCACCTGCCGGGTGGAGGGGACCCGTTGGCCGGGCCCCAGAGCGCCCGAGACGATCCGCTGCCGGATGACCGCGGCCACCCGGAGGTAGGGCCGCGCGTTCTCCTCGCTGCTGTCCACGACCGAAGCGTACTAGTGCGGACGGCTGGGGCGGGCAGGTAGTCAGAGGAGAGAACCCCTCGTACGGCCAGCAAAATGGTGCACTTTGAGAAGTGCACTGCTGTTGATCGACGCCGCCGCGGCTGCTCCTTACGGTGTACGTGTGTGCAGTGCATCGGACTGTGAGATCGCGATCCAGGTCCTGACGGCGGCCTTCGCCGACGATCCCGTGTTCCGCTGGCTCCTGTTCGGAGACGTTCCGGGTGTCGACGTCGCGCGGCTGGTCCTCCCGGTCGTGGAACAGTCCGCAGGGCAGGGCGAGCTCGTCGTCGGTCCAGACGGGGCGGGTACCGCCGTGTGGCTGCGCCGGGGAGCCGAGCCCCCGGCCGGCGACGAGGCGCCGCTCCCGGACGAGCTCGCCCGGCCGGCCACCTTCACGGCCCTCGTCGACCAGCGGTACCCGGTCGGCCGGCCGCACCTCTACCTCGCGTTCCTCGGCGTCGTGCCGGGTGTGCGCGGCAGAGGTACCGGCGGGGCGCTGCTGCGGGAGCGGCTCGCCCGTGCCGACGCCGACCGCGTGCCCGCGTACCTGGAGGCGAGCTCGGCGCGCAGCCGGTCGCTCTACGAGCGCCACGGGTTCCGCACCACGGGTGCCCCGATCGTCCTGCCCGACGGTCCGCGCCTGTGGCCGATGTGGCGCGAACCCCGTCCCTGACCCCACCACCCCGAGGAGCCTCCATGCCCATCGCCCGCGAGATCGTCGCCGGTGGCGACGCCGACTTCATGACCGTGCCGCACCTCACCGCGACCGGGAGCCAGGTCGAGATCGGCCGCGCGTACGCCGAGCAGGCCCGCCGCGTCTTCGACTGGACGCCCGTCCGCGCGGACCCGGTCAAGGCGCGCGCCCGCCGCGCGTGGTTCGCCCGGCACTGGCCCCAGCACCTGGCCCGGATGCGGGGAGCAGCCGAGGTGCTGGGTGTCGACCTCGAGGCCGACGAGGTGTACCTGGACGGCCTCACCGGAATCCCGAACGGGGCGGCGTGCTCGGCGAGCTACTACCCGCCCGCCGTCACGGTCGACGGGCGGCCCGTGCTGGGGCGCAACTACGACTTCTTCACCACGAGCGAGACCGACCTGTTCGCGCTCATGTCGGGAGGGCCGGTGCCCGGCGGGGACGAGCGACCCATCGCCTCGCGTCCCCACGTGCTCACGAGCGTGCCGGACGACGGGCCCGCGACGACGTTGATCACGATGAGCGAGCTGGACTGCTGCTACGAGGGTGTCAACGAGCACGGCCTCGCGGTCGCTCTGCTGATGAACGACGTCGACAACGTGACCGATCCCCCCGAGCCCAGCCCGCAGGTCGGTCTGACCACCACGCAGGTTCCGCGCTTCCTGTTGGACACGTGTGCCACGGCCCACGAAGCCCACGAGGCCCTGCTGGGCGCCAAGCAGTACGACGAGGGCGTTCCGGTGCACTACCTGATCGGTGACCGTTCCGGGGACGCGTTCGTCTGGGAGCGCGGCCGGGGCGGCGACGAGCACGCGGTGCGTGCGGACCGGGGGGCGTTGTGCGTCACGAACCACTTCGTGCACCGCCACGGCGACCCGGCCGACCTGCCCGAGGACAACGCCGAGTCGTTGCTCACCTACCGGCGGTACCGCCGTCTCTCCGAGCTTTCCTCGGGTCCGGACCTGTCGGCGAGCCTGATGCGCGACGCCCTCGATGCGGTCGGCCTCGACGCGACGGCAGACGTCGCGTGGCCGATGCGGACGCTGTGGCGCACGGTGTTCGACCTGGAGAGCGCGACGATGACGACCCGGTTCTACCTGGGCGACGCACCGGACGGCACGTCGCGCTTCAGCCCGGAACTGGAGTTCGCCGTGCCCGTGTCGGTGCCGCGCTGACGGGCACGCGCGGAGCCGCTCAGGGCCCGTGCACGGTGTCGGAGAACGCCTGGAGGAGTTCCTGGCGGAACGCGTCCATCCGCCACACCGGGGCGTGCGGGCCGGGCCGCAGCCCGTCCTGCCAGCGCCACCCGGAGATCCGGTCGAGCACCGCGGGGTCCTTCGCGACGATCGAGATCGGGACCTCGCGGTTCTCGGTGGTGCCGGTGACCACGGGGGAGGGCTGGTGGTCACCCAGCAGCACCACCACGAGGTCGTCGTCGCCGTGGGTCTGCACGTAGGAGACGAGGCTGGTCAGCGAGTAGCGGATCGAGCGGGCGTAGTCCTCGCGCACCCGGGCCGGGTCGCGGGTGAGGATGGCCTCGGGCTGCTCGGTCTGCCCGTCGAGGAAGTCGTACACCGAGCCGTCGCCCACCTCGTCCCACGGCAGGAACGGCGGCAGCGGCGTCCACGGGGCGTGGCTGGTGACCAGCGGGATCTCCGCCATCAGCGGTCCTCGGTCGGTCCGCGCGCGCTCCAGCTCCTCGAACGCCTTGAGCGTGTACTGGTCGGGCATCGTCGCGAAGCTCATCCGCGGGCCCTGGTAGCCGAGCTGGGAGAAGTCGTAGATGCGGTCGTAGCCGTACCAGGCGCCCTCGGGCCAGTCGAGGAACACTCCCGGCATCACGCCGACGGTGCGCCAGCCCGCGCGGCCGAAGTCGGTGACGAGCGTCTGCCGGTCGGTGTGCTCCAGCGCGTCGTGGCGGTGCTGGCTGTCGATCCACAGCCCGGACAGGAAGGTGGCGTGCGCGAGCCAGCTGCCCGCCCCCGTGGTCGACGAGGTGAGGTACGCGCTGCGCGAGGCGAACCCGGTCTCCTCGAGCTGCTTCGTGCCGTCGTCGAGCAGGGCCCGCGTCGGCGGGCCGAGCTGCGGGTCGTCGAGCGCGACCCGCCCGTAGCTCTCGACGAACGCGAACACGACGTCCTTGCCCCGCAGCGCGGTGAGCAGCTGGTCGTCCGGGGTGGCCCGGAAGGGGTCGACGGGCACCTCGGTGGCGAACCGCCCCAGGTCGAGCACGTCGCGGCGGACGTCGAGCGCGCGGTACAGGGCGAGCGTCGCGGTGCTGTCGGAGGCGAGCTCGACGTCGGGCACGAAGCGGGCCCCGGCGCCCAGGCACGCCGTCCACACGGCCGTGCCCACCGCGATGGTGGCGATCGCCGCCCGCCGGTGCGGCACCACGACGCACCGGACGAGGCGCGCGACCGCCCACGAGGTGAGGGCGACGACGGCCACCGCGAGCAGGGCCGCCGCGACGCCCGCGGCGATCGCCCCGCCCTCACCCGCCGCCTGCCGCACGAAGATCGCGGCGTTGGCGAGGTTGCGCCAGTCCGACAGCAGGTCGAACGGCCGGTTCAACGTGGCGAAGAACCCCATGTCGAGGACCTTCAGCACGGTGACGGCGCCGAGCCCGGAGCCGATCAGCCCGGCCAGCGCGGGCCGGATCCGCGCGGGCACGGCGAGCACGAGCGTGGCCGCGAACAGCGCCTCGACCGGGACGCCGAGGAACGCGGCCGGCGTGATCAGGTCGACGTCGTTCGGCAGCAGCAGGGCGCCGAACACCACGACGCCGGCCAGTGCGGTGAGCGCACGGCCGGCGACGGGCCGTGGGGGAGTGCCGGTCACGAACCGACACACGGTGCACACCCGCACGGGGTTCACTACGGTGCGGGCGGGCCCGACCGATGTTCAGGAAAGCCACGTTGCTGTACTGCAGGGTCAGGAACGTGGCGTTCCTGAACTCCGGGGAGGGCCTCAGCGCGCGGGCGGCGCCGTGGTGCTGCGGACCACCAGCTCCGTGGCGAGCTCGACGTGGTGGGAATCGAGGGTTTCCCCCGCGGCCATCTGCAGCACGGTCTTGACCGCGACCCGGCCCATCTCGCGCAACGGCTGGCGGACGACGGTGAGCGGGGGAGAGGCCATGCGGGCCAGCTCGGTGTCGTCGAACCCGGTGACGGACAGCTCGGCGGGCACTCGCAGCCCCCGCATCCGGGCGGCCTCGACCACGCCGAGGGCGATGGTGTCGCTGCCGCCGACGACGGCGGTGGGCGGGTCGGTCAGGTCGAGCAGCAGCGCGCCGGCGCGCACGCCGGCGTCGTAGCGGAAGTGCTCGTTGTGCACGAGCACGGGGTCGGCGGGGATCCCGGCGTTCTCGAGCGCGGCGCGATAGCCGTGCAGGCGGGCCTGGTTGCAGCCGGAGCCGGGTGGGCCGCCGACGTAGCCGATCCGGCGGTGCCCGAGCGCGAGCAGGTGCTGGGTGACCGCGAGCCCGCCCGCGAAGTTCGTGGAGCCGACGCTGGTGACCTCGACCCGCGGCAGGCTCATCGGGTCCAGGACGACGAGGGGCACCTCGGTGAGCGCGAGGGCGTCGATGTGGGCACTGGTGAGCGCACCGGTCACGACGATCACCCCGGCCCGCCCGCTGCTGGCCAGGCGGCGGGCCCAGCCCTCGGGTGACCCGGCGGGCAGGCGGTCCTCGCCCAGCTGGCTGACCACCACCGCCGCACCGGCCTCCTCGCACGCGCGGACGACGCCCTCGATCACCTGCGTGGCGTAGGCGCCGAACTCGCCGTGCACGATGAGCTCGACGGTGGCGCCCGTCGTGGAGGAGCGCCGCGCGGTGGGGGAGACGTAGGCGTGGCGGCGCAGCAGGTCCTCGATGAGCGCGCGCGTGTCGGGCGCGACGTCCTCGCGGCCGTTGAGGACCTTGGAGACGGTGGCGACCGAGACGCCCGCCGACGCGGCGATCGTCGCGAGCGTGGTGCGTCCGGCCTGCCGGCCGCCGGCAGACCGCTGCGATGCGGTCAGGAGGGCCTCCTTCGGCCGGGGGTGGTGTCGGCGCACCGTATCCCGCGGGAGCCCCGTCGCGGAAGCCTGTATGTCGAAACCTTTCGGTCTCTATCGCCCGTATAACGACGCTTGACTGCCAGATCGTGCACTCATATGGTGCGTTCGCACGTTCCAGTTTCGAAAACTTTCGGAGCTGTCCCGAAGGGGGCGGCTCTTCCCCTGTCCCGGCTCGAAAGGCCGCACTGCAGCGGCCCGGCGCAACGGAGATCGACGTGGATCAGAACCGGTTCTCCCGACGGTCGTTCCTGGCAATGGCAGCGGCCGCCCCCCTGGCGGCGAGCGCGCTCGCCGCCTGTGGAACGACCGGCCCAGGCCAGGCCCGCAGTGGCGAGGCCAGCATCTGGTACCTCACGGGCCAGCCCCAGGAAGGTCTTCGCAAGGCGTCGGTCGACGCCTTCAACGCCGCCCACCCCGATGGGCAGCTCGCGGCCACCTTCTTCGAGAACGACGCGTACAAGACCCGCATCCGCACGGCGGTCGGCGCGAACCAGGCGCCCACGGCCATCTGGACCTGGGGCGGCGGTGGCCTGCGCGACTACGTGAACAACGGCCAGGTCGACGACCTCACCGACTGGTTCGCGCAGAACCCGGAGGTCCGGGACCGCCGCTTCGACACCTCGTTCCCCGCCGCCACCATCGACGGGCGGATCTACGCGGTGCCGTGCGAGCAGGTCTCGCCGATCGTCATGTTCTACAACAAGCAGCTGTTCGAGCAGGTCGGCGCGCAGCCGCCCACCACGTGGGGCGAGCTGATGGCGCTCGTGCCGGTGTTCAACAACGCGGGCATCGCGCCGTTCTCGCTGGCCGGGCAGTCGCGCTGGACCAACATGATGTGGCTGGAGTTCCTGTTCGACCGGCAGGGCGGCGGCGAGGTCTTCGACGCCATCGCCGCGGGCGAGCCGAACGCCTGGTCGCACCCGGCCGCGATCGCGGGCCTCACGAAGTGCCAGGACCTGGTCCGCGCCAACGGGTTCGTCAACGGCTTCCAGTCGATCGCCGCCGACGCCAACGCCGACCAGGCGCTGCTGCACCAGGGCCGCGCGGCCATGATGCTGCACGGCGCCTGGACCTACGGCTCCATGAAGGAGGAGGGCGGCGACTTCGTGCCGAGCGGCAACCTCGGCTGGATCCCGTTCCCCGCCCTCGAGGACGGCACCGGTGACCCGAGCACCGGCGTGGGCAACCCGGCCTCGTTCCTCGCCCTGTCCTCCCAGGCGAGCGAGGAGCAGAAGGCGATCGCACTGGAGTACTTCAAGAGCGGTCTGCTCTCCGACGCGGACGTCGACGGCTGGGTCGCGAGCGGCGCCGTGCCGATCGTCAAGGGCGTCGACAGCAAGTTCTCCGGCCCGGACGCGCCGTTCCAGCAGTTCGTCTACGACACCGCCACCCAGGCCGCTTCGTGGGTGCACTCCTGGGACCAGGCGCTGCTGCCCGGTCCGGCCGAGCAGCTGCTCAACAACATCGAGCAGCTGTTCTCGCTGTCGATCACCCCGGAGCAGTTCGCCTCCAACATGAACGCGGTGCCCAGCTCGTGACCAGCCCTTCGGTCGGAGCCCGGCAGCAGGGGTCGCTCACGTGGCTCGTGCTGCCGGCGCTGGCGCTCTTCACGGCGTTCGGCGTGATCCCGCTGATCGGCGTGCTCGCGCTGAGCTTCACCAGCTGGAACGGCATCGGCGAGATCACGCCCACGGGGTTCGACAACTGGGTGTCGGTGCTCTCCGACCCCGGGCTGCTGCACTCGCTCTGGGTCACGTTCCTGATCATGGCGCTGTCCTGGGCGGTGCAGACGCCGCTGAGCATCCTCGTCGGGGTGTTCATCGCCGGCCAGCAGCGCTACCGCGCGGTGCTCGCGGTGCTGTACTTCACCCCGCTGCTGCTGAGCTCGGCGGCCATCGCGATCACGTACAAGGCGCTGCTGGACCCCAACTTCGGCCTCGGCGCCTCGCTGGGGATCCCGTTGCTGGTGCAGAACTGGCTCGGTGACCCGGTGCTCGCGGTCGGCACGGTGGTCTTCGTGGTGTCCTGGCAGTTCATCCCGTTCCACTCGCTGATCTACCAGGGCGCGGTGCGCCAGATCCCGGCGTCGCTGTACGAGGCGGCCCGGATCGACGGCGCCGGCCGGGTGCGGCAGTTCTTCTCGATCACCATGCCGCAGCTGAAGTACACGTTGATCACCTCGTCGACCCTGATGGTCGCGGGTTCGATGGCGTTCTTCGACCTGATCTTCGTGCTCACCGTGGGCGGCCCGAGCGACGCCACCCGCGTGCTGGCGCTCGACATGTACCTGCGCGGGTTCCGCGGCAACGCGATGGGCCCGGCGAGCGTGATCGCGCTGATCATCGTCGTCGTCGCGGTGCTGCTGGCGATGGGCATCCAGCGCCTCGGCGGCAAGGACGCGCGCGAGAGCCAGCTGGAAGGAGCCTGAGGTGGCCACACCGACCAGCACCACCGCCACCGGTACCCCGGCCGCGGTGCCCGCGCCTGCCCCCGGGCGGGCGCAGGGCCCGCGGCGCAGGCGGCCCGCGGGCGCGGACCGGCCCAACTACCTGGGCGGATTCGCGAGCTTCGTGTGGCTCGGGATCATCATCATCCCGGTCTACTGGGTGGTGATCACCAGCTTCAAGCCGCAGTCGGCCTACTACACGAGCAACCCGATGCTGCCGTCCGAGCCGACCCTGGAGAACTACCAGGCGGTGCTCGAGGCCGACTTCCTGCGGTACTTCCTGAACTCGGTGATCGTCACCGTGGGCGCCACGGTGCCCGCGGTCCTGCTGTCGTTCATGGCGGCGTTCGCGATCGTCCGCGGCGGGCGGGGCCGGTTCCTGCGGATGAGCAACACCGTCTTCCTGATGGGGCTGGCCTGCCCGACGCAGGCCGTGATCATCCCGGTCTACCTGATCATCATCCGGCTCAGCCTCTACGACAGCCACCTCGCGCTGATCCTGCCCTCGATCGCGTTCGCGATCCCGCTGTCGGTGCTGATCCTCGCCAACTTCATCCGCGACGTGCCGAACGAGCTGTTCGAGTCGATGCGGATGGACGGGTCGAGCGAGTGGGGCACGATGTGGCGGCTGGCGTTCCCGCTCACCCAGCCCGCGCTCATCACCGTGTCGATCTACCAGGGCCTGCAGGTGTGGAACGCGTTCCTGCTGCCGCTGGTGCTCACCCAGAGCCCCGAGATGCGGGTGCTCCCCCTGGCGCTGTGGGCCTTCCAGGGCGAGTACGGGATCAACGTGCCCGCGGTGCTCGCGTCCGTGGTGCTCGCGACGCTGCCGATCCTCGCCCTCTACGTGGTGGGGCGGCGGCACCTGTTGGCCGGCATGACCGCCGGCTTCTCGAAGTGAAGTGAAAGGACACCCGTGACCGAACGGCAGGCACTGGTGGTGCGCGGCGGCTGGGAAGGACACCAGCCGGTCGAGTCCACCGACCACTTCGTCCCGCACCTGCAGGCGAACGGGTTCGCCGTCCGCGTCGAGGACTCGCCGAAGGTCTACGCCGAGACGAGCTACATGGACGGCGTCGACCTGATCGTGCAGTGCGTCACGATGAGCACGATCGAGAAGGACGAGCTGGCCGGGCTCACGCGCGCCGTCGCGAACGGCACCGGCCTGGCGGGCTGGCACGGCGGGATCGCCGACTCCTACCGCAACTCGAGCGACTACCTGCAGCTCGTGGGCGGGCAGTTCGCCTGCCACCCGCCGAAGGCGCCCGGGGAGCGCACCGGGGAGCAGTCGGACTACTTCATCCCCTACCGGGTGGAGATCACCGACCACGACCACCCCGTCACGGCGGGCATTGCCGACTTCGACCTGGTCACCGAGCAGTACTGGGTGCTGTCGGACGAGTACAACACCGTGCTGGCCACCACCACGCTCGCCAAGAACGAGTGGGAGCCGTGGCACCGGCCGATCACCTCGCCCGCGATCTGGACGCGGGACTGGGGGCAGGGCCGGGTGTTCGTCTGCACGCCGGGCCACGACATGGACGTGATCCGCGACGCGAACGTGAACACGATCATCGAGCGGGGGATCCTGTGGGCGGCCCGCTCATGAGGGTCGGGATCGTCGGCGCCGGGAACATCTCCGGCCAGTACTCCGCCAGCCTTTCGCGGCTGCCGCAGCTGCAGGTGACGGCCGTCTGCGACCTGCAGGCCGACCGCGCCGCCGAGCTCGCCGCGCGGCACGAGGGCGCCACGGTCCGCACGTTCGAGGAGCTGCTCGCCGCCGACGACGTCGACGCGGTGCTCGTGCTGACGCTGCCCGCCACCCACGCCGAGGTGGCGCTGGCCGCGCTGGCCGCGGGCAAGCACGTCTACGTGGAGAAGCCGCTCGCCGCCTCGGTGGCGGAGGGCCGCGAGGTCGTCAAGGCGGCGGCCGCCGCCGGGCTGCGGCTGGGCTGCGCGCCCGACACCGTGCTCGGCACGGGCGTGCAGACCGCGCGCGCCGCCGTCGACGCCGGGCGCATCGGCACCCCGCACGCCGCCACCGCGTTCATGACCACCCCGGGCCACGAGCGCTGGCACCCCAACCCCGAGTTCTACTACCAGCCCGGCGGCGGCCCGCTGCTGGACATGGGCCCCTACTACCTGACGTCGCTGGTGCACCTGCTCGGCCCGGTCACGCGCGTGGTCGGCGCGTCCGGGCGGCCCTCGGCCACCCGCACCATCGGCGGGGGCACGCGCGCGGGCACCTCGTTCGACGTCACCGTCGACTCCACGGTCACCGGGATCCTCGAGCACGCGTCCGGCGCGCTGTCCACGCTCATCATGAGCTTCGACATCTGGGCCGCCCGCCTGCCCCGGATCGAGGTGCACGGCACCGCCGGCTCGCTGTCGGTGCCCGACCCGAACCACTTCGCGGGCCCCGTCGAGCTGTTCTCGGCCGCCGCGGTGGACGACGGCTGGGTGGACCTGGGCGCCACCGCGGGCTACGTCGACTCCGGCCGCGGCTACGGCCTGGCCGACCTCGCGCTCGCCGTGGCCGAGGACCGCCCGCACCGCGCGGGCGACGAGCTCGGCCTGCACGTCCTCGAGATCATGGAGGCGGTGCAGCAGGCCGCGGACACCCGCGCGTTCGTGGAGCTCACCACCACCTGCGAGCGACCCGCTCCGGTGGAGGGCGCGGTGGATCTCGCCCGGGGCTGAGGGCCGGCGGGCGCAGGTCTCGACCGTGCCGCCGCTCGGGGGGTCGCCTTGTGCCCCGGGCACCTCCGTGTCAGAGTCGCCCGACGATCCGATCAGGAGGTGGTCGTGCAGGGTTCGCGCCGAGCCGCTTCCCGGGGCGTGACGTGAACTTCCTCGACTACCTCGCCAGCCGCTGGGACAACCTCCTCGAGCTGGGCATCGAGCACGCGGTCGTCACGATCGTGGCGGTGCTGATCGCCACGGTCGTCGGCGTGGCGCTCGGGATGGTCACCTACAACCGCCCGCGGTCGCGGCAGCTCGCGATCGCCACGACCTCGGTGTTCCTCACGATCCCGTCGCTGGCGCTCTTCGGCCTCTTCATCAACGTGTTCGGCATCGGGACGACCTCGGTGGTCGTCGCGTTGGTGATGTACTCGCTGCTGCCGATCGTCGCCAACACGGTGGTGGGGCTGCGTGAGGTGGACCCGGCGATCGTCGAGTCCGCCCTCGGCATGGGCATGAGCCGCGGTGAGGTCCTCCTGCGCATCGAGCTGCCGCTCGCCTGGCCGGTGATCCTCACCGGGATGCGGGTGTCCACCCTCATCACGCTCGGCATCACCGCGATCGGCGCCTACATCCAGGGCCCCGGCCTCGGCAACGACATCTTCGCCGGGGTGTCGCGCCTGTCCAGCCCCAACGCGCTCAACCTCGTGCTCGGTGGCACGCTCGGTGTGGTCGTCCTCGCGGTGCTGTTCGACCTGTTCTACCTGCTGTTGAACCGCCTGACCACGTCGAGGGGGATCCGATGACCCGGACCAAGATCCGCCTCGAGCACCTCACCAAGCGCTTCCCCGGCCAGCGCGACCCCGCGGTCGACGACCTCACGCTGGAGATCCCCGAGGGCGAGATCGTCATCCTCGTGGGCCCGTCGGGATGCGGCAAGACCACCACGATGAAGCTGATCAACCGGCTGATCGAGCCGACGTCGGGCCGGATCTTCCTCGACGACGAGGACGTCACCCAGGTCGACCCGGATCAGCTGCGCCGGCGCATCGGCTACGTCATCCAGCAGATCGGGCTCTTCCCGCACCGGACGATCGCGGAGAACATCGCGACGGTCCCGCGCCTGCTGAAGTGGGACAAGGCGCGGATCGCGAAGCGCGTGGACGAGCTCATCGAACTCGTCGGGATGGACCCGGTCACCTACCGCGACCGGTACCCCAAGCAGCTGTCCGGCGGCCAGCGCCAGCGCATCGGCGTGGCGCGGGCGATGAGCGCCGACCCCGACGTCATGCTCATGGACGAGCCGTTCGGCGCGATCGACCCCATCACCCGCGACCGGCTGCAGAACGAGTTCCTCCGCATCCAGGCCGAGCTGAAGAAGACGATCGTCTTCGTCACCCACGACATCGACGAGGCGATCAAGATGGGTGACCGGATCGCCGTGCTGCGGGAGGGGTCGCACGTCGCCCAGTACGACACCCCGGAGCGGATCCTCGTGGACCCGGCCGACGACTTCGTCGCCGACTTCATCGGCCGCGGCGCGTCGCTCAAGCGGCTGTCGCTGTCGCGGGTGCGCGACATCCAGCTGGGGGAGTGGCCGACCACCACGGAGGACGCCGATCCGGCCGATGTCCGCCGCGCGCTCTCGGCGGGCCACAAGGACAGCCTGCTCGTGCTCGACGATGCGCGGCGGCCGCGCACCTGGGTGAAGACCGACCACCTGGCCGGCGGCGGGGGGAGCGGGCTCGCCGGCGTCGGGCTGCCCGTCGCCGTGGTCACCCCGGACGACACGCTCTCCGACACGCTGAACGAGATGGTCACCGCCCACTGCAGCACGGCCGTCGTCGTCGACGACTCCGGTGCGTACGCGGGCGTCGTGGACATCGACACGATCAACGAGGCGGCCCGCGGGATGCGGACGCGGAACGGCAACGCCGCGCACGATCGGCTCGAGGCGGAACCGGTGGATCCGGCGCCATGACCGTCGCGATCGCCGAGGAGGTCGAGGCACCACGCCGACGGTCGCTCGCCGGGTACCTCGTCACGCCCGCCGTGCTCGCGGTGGCGCTGGTCGCGCTCGGCCTGTACGTGAGCGCGCAGAGCCTCGACAGCATCGAGGAGCGCCGCCTCACCCTCGACTTCATCGTCCCCGCCACGGTGGAGCACATCGTGCTCACGGTCGTGTCCACCGCGGTCGTCCTGGTGGTCGCCGTCCCGGTCGGGATCCTGCTGACGCGCCCGTTCGCCCGCGGCCTGGTGGCCCCGGCCGTCGCCGTGTTCAACATCGGGCAGGCCGTGCCGTCGATCGGGCTGCTGGTCCTGCTGGCCATCGTGTGGGGCATCGGGTTCTGGCCCGCCGTCGTCGCGCTCGCGGCCTACTCGGCGCTGCCGGTGCTGCGCAACACCGTGGTCGGGCTGCAGCAGGTGGACCCCGCGGTGATCGAGTCGGGGCGCGGGATGGGGATGAGCCGCCGGGGCGTCCTCACCGGCATCGAGCTGCCGCTCGCCGTCCCGGTCATCCTCACCGGGCTGCGCACGGCCCTCGTCATCAACGTCGGCACCGCCGCGCTCGCCGCGCTGACGAACGCGGGCGGGCTCGGCACGATCATCATCACCGGCCTGGTGCAGAACCGGCCGATCGTGACGGTCGTCGGCAGCGTGCTCACCGCGGTGCTCGCCCTGTTCATCGACTACGTCGGTCGCGTCGCCGAGGACGTGCTCCGGCCACGAGGACTCTAGGAAGGAGCGGCCATGCGCATCCGACTGATGGCGGTGCTCGCTGCCGCGGCACTGGCGGTCACGGCCTGCGGAGGTGGTGGCGGCGGGGGTGACGCCGGCACGGGTGGCGGAGGCGGCGAGGGCTCGCTGTCGGCCATCGACCTGTCCGGCGCGACGTTCCAGGTCGGCTCGAAGGAGTTCACCGAGCAGATCGTGCTCGGTCAGATCGCCGTGCAGGCGCTGGAGGCCACCGGCGCCGACGTCGGCAACCTGATCACGATCACCGGCAGCACCAACGTGCGCACCGCGCTCACCGCCGGCGAGCTGGACATGTACTGGGAGTACACCGGCACCGGGTGGACCACGCACCTGCGCCACGAGCCGCAGTCGGCGCCCAAGGGCGACCAGGAGCTCTACGACGCCGTGTCTGCCGAGGACAAGGGCAACGGGATCGCGTGGCTCGCTCCCGCGCCGGTGGACAACACCTACGCCATCGCCACCGCACAGGGGCGGGACGCCGAGCTGGGCGTGCGCACCCTGAGCGAGTACGCCGCGCTGGTCAACCGCGACCCGGCGCAGGCCCGGATGTGCGCCGCGGCCGAGTTCCTCACCCGCGACGACGGCTGGCCCGGCCTCGAGAAGGCCTACGGGTTCGACCTGCCCGACGACGGGATCGCGGAGCTGGAGCTGTCACTGGTCCCCGCGGAGATCGCGAGCGGGCAGAACTGCAACTTCGGTGAGGTCACCGCCACCGACGGCGCCGTCGCGGCCAACAACCTCGTGCTCCTCGAGGACGACCAGCAGTTCTTCGTGCCCTACAACGCCGCGATGACCGTGCGGCAGGAGGTGCTCGACCAGCACCCGCAGCTCGCCGAGGTGTTCAACCCGATCGCCGCGAAGCTCACCACTGAACTCCTGCGCGGGCTCAACGAGCGCGTGGACGTCGGTGGCGAGCTGCCCGAGGAGGTCGCCGAGAGTTTCCTGCGGGACAACGGCTTCATCGGGTGAGGCACCGCGGGCAGGCCGGGGCCTGCCCCGCCGTGCGCGCGGCGCCACCAGGAGGCGGTCTCCTCGAGATCGACTTGTCGACGCCGGTGTGGCGCGCTGATCAAGGGCCGATGGTCGTCGAACAGCGCGATCGAGGAGAAGTGGTCGTCGTTCAAGATCGAATGACCGCCGTTTCCCCTTGATCGGCGAACTGGCGCGTTCCCCGACGGAGTGCGTCGGGTTCTGCGCCGAAGCATCGATCATGCCTGCTCAGCGAGCGACCCGCCCCGGCGGACGGCGCGGTGGACCTCGCGGCGCGCTGACTGCGGCTACGCTCTCGGGCGTGACGCCGGAGCAGAAGATCGTCGCGCAGCTGCACGGGCATCCGGCGATGACAGGTGTCCAGGTGCTGGTACTGCACGGATCGCGGGCGCGAGGTGAGGAAGGGCCGGCGTCGGACTGGGACTTCGGCGTGCTCACCGACGGAACGGCCGACCTCGCCGGGTTGTCGGCGGCCCTCACGGACGCCCTGGTCACCGACGCCGTCGACGTCGTCGATCTGCGGAGGGCGAGTGCTCTCCTGCGGTACCGCGCCGCGCGCGACGGCGTGGTGCTGGTGGAGCGGCGCGAGGGCGCGTTCCGCGAGTTCCAGCTCGAAGCCGTGCAGTTCTGGTGCGACGCGGGCCCGATCATCCGCGCCGCCCAGGACGACGTTCTCGCGGCGCTGTGATGGCGGATCGCATCGATCGCGAACTCCTGGCCGAGCGAACGGCTGCCGTGCTGCGCCACCTCAACCGGGTTGCCGCGCACCTCCCGCCGAACCCGGACGATCTGCAACCCTTGAGCTCCGCCACCGACACGGTCGTCCTGCACCTGTGGCAGGCCGTGCAGGTCGTGATCGATCTCGCTGTCTCGACCTGCGTGCGGCTCGGTCTCGGCAGCCCGCCCACGTACGGCGCCGCGTTCCGCACGTTGGCCGAAGCCGACGTCATCCCCGATCCGCTCGCCGAGCGGCTGGGGCGGGCCGCGGGATTCCGCAACCTCGTCGTGCACGGCTACGGACGGCTCGACCTCCGGCGCGTCCACGCGATCGCCACGGCCGGGCCTGCTGATCTCAAGGCCTTCCTGGCGGCCCTCCGTGATCACGCTGCCGACGGCCGGGGCGGCGGGGACGCCGGCGGCGCGGGGCCTAGCGTGACCCCATGACCATCGACCTGTTCGCGGGTATCCCCGTGCGGGACTACGCCGCGGCCACCGCCTGGTACGAGCGACTGCTCGGCGCTCCGCCGTCGTTCGAGCCCAACGACGTCGAGGCGGTGTGGGAGCTGGCCGAGCACCGCTACGTGTTCGTCGAGGTGCGACCCGAGCACGCGGGTCACGCCAGCCACACGGTGTTCGTGGAGGACTTCGACGACCGGGTCGCCGCGATCTCCGGGCGCGGCCTGCAGGCGGCCCAGCGCGAGGTCTACGACAACGGGGTGCGCAAGGCGATCTTCCACGACCCCGACGGCAACGAGTTCGCGTTCGGCGGCGCGCCCGCGGCCTAGCTCCCCGCCGCCTCGGCGATCTCCGCGACGACCTTGCGGGTGACCGGGGCGGCGTCCGGCAGCGCGCGCAGGATCGGGCCGGCGATGGCGTCGAGCTCGAGGGTGGCGCCGGCGACGGCGTCCTTGAGCATCGACGAGCGCATGCCCTCGGGCAGGCCGGCGATCCGCTTGGCGACGGCGGCCGGGTCGATCTCGGCCCCGGCGGTGGCGGCGGCCGCCGCGGTCTCGGCGACGAGCCCCTCGAGCAGGTCGGGGTGGGCGTCGCGCGCCGGGCCGATGGGCTGCCGGGCGTGCGTGGTGATCAGGGCGAGCGGGGCGAGGAAGGAGAGCTTGCGCCACAGGAGCACGGCCTCGTCCGGCGCGGAGGCGTCGACGTCGAGACCGGCCGAGCGCAGCACGTCCTCCGGGTCGACGCGGGCGCGTTCGCGTTCCGCGGCGATCCCGTACTCGGCGAACGGCGACAGGTGCTCGATCACGCCCGGCGCCACCCGGGTGGCCTCGACCGACACCGTCATCGGCACGACCGCGGCCTGCGGGCGGGCCGCCCGCAGCAGCGCCACGTGGTCGGTGCCGTTGAGGAGGGGCGCGACGGCCGCGTCGGTGAGCAGCGCGGCGGGCGCGCGGTCGAGGGCGGTGAGCAGGTCCGGTGCCTTGACCGCGACGAACAGGACGTCGACCGGCGCGGTGAGGTAGGGCCGCGCGGACACGCGCACCTGCCGCTCGCCGTACCGGCCGCTGCGCAGCGACAGCCCGGCGACGTTGATCGCTGTGCTGGTGCGCTCCGAGCCGAGCACGGTGACCTCGTGGCCCGCCTCGGCGAGCAGGACGGCGAGCATCCCGCCGACCGCACCCGCCCCGAGCACCCCGATCCGCGCCCCGACCTGTTGCCCTGCCACGTCCGCTCCCTCCGCCGTTGTCCCGCCATCGTGTCAGGCCGGGACCGCGGCGGTGGTCAGGCCCGGCGCAGCGCGGGTGGCAGGAGCATCTGCTTCGGGTCGACGATCGCGAGCGCGGCGAGCCCGAGCAGCGGGAGCAGGGCGAGCTGCACGATCCCGGCCCCCTGCCAGCCGATGCCGGCCACGAGCCGGGCGAAGATCAGCCCCGAGACGGCGGCGGCGACGTAGTAGGTGAGGATGAACAGGCCCGCCCCGCGCCCGACGTGCTCGGGCCGCACCGACCGCTGCAGCACCGTGGTGCAGTTGGTGAACAGCACGCCGCTGGCGAAGGTGCCCATCAGGAACGCCAGCAGGTACTGGGCCACGGCACCGGTGGCCACGGTGTAGGCGAGCAGGGCGGACAACGCGGTGCCGACGAACCCGACAGCCATGAGGATCCGCTGGTCCATGCGGTCGGCGAGCCAGCCCACCGGGAGCGCCATCATCGCGCCGAACCCGACCAGCGACGCGGCGAGCGCGGCCTGCCCGGGGTCGAGGGCGAGCTGCTCGCGCAGGAACGTGGGGTAGAGGCCGAGGAAGCCGTAGAACACCAGGCCCGACACCGCCGAGGTGATCGCGAACGCCAGCGTGTTGCGGTTGTAGGGGCTCGCCGGGATGTGGTCGTAGCTCGCGTCGTCGATGGATGTGGCGCGGCCGGCCACGGCCTCGCTCATCGCGCGCGGCACGGTGAGCAGCAGGATCAGGGCCACGACGAGGCCGGCCACGCCGAAGACGTAGAACGGGGTGCGCCACGTCTCGGTGGCCCCGGCCAGTGCCTGCCCGATCAGGGGGCCGAGGAACACGCCGAGGCCGAACGCCACGCCGATGAACCCGGCCGCGAAGGCGCGCCGGTGGAAGTAGTAGGCGCCGACGATCGCGTAGATCGCGGTGGCCTGCACGCCCTCGCCCACCCCGGAGATCAGGCGGTAGACCGCCATGTCCAGGAAACCCGCGGCGAGCGGGATGGCCAGCGTGCCGGCCGAGTAGACGACCACGCTCGCGATCACGATCGTCTTGCGGGACATCCGGTCGAGCAGGTACCCGGCGGGCACGCCGGTGAGCGCGAGGCCCAGCGTGAACCCGGTGGCGAGCAGGCCGGACTGGTCGAGCGAGAAGCCGAACTCCTCGCGGATCTCGGGCACCAGCGGGTAGAACACCTGCCGGTCCATCGCGTTCAGCCCGTAGGACAGGCAGAGGACCGCGAAACCGAGCGCGATCGCCACGGGCCCCACCGGGGCCGCCGTCTTCCGGGTCGTCGGCTGTGACGCTCCCGTGGTCATCGGATCTCCTGACGGCGCTCGTGGGTGCTGGCGCTGCGGTAGTCGGTGTAGGTGTAGGGGTTGTCGAGGATCTTGGTCTCGGGGACGTCCGGGTTCATGCCCTTCTCCCAGGCCTCCTCGCCGAGCTGGGCGCGCAGGTGCTCCACCGTGCGCTCCACCTCGCGGCGCGCGGCCGCCAGGTCGATGCCGACGAGCCGGTGCTCGGACTTCACGACGCGCCCGTTCACCAGCACGGTGTGGACGTCACCGCGCTGGGCCTGGAACGCGACGTGGCCGTGCGGGTGCAGCAGCGGGAACATCACCGGGGAGTGCTCGTTCTTGATCAGGACGAGGTCGGCCAGCTTGCCGGGCTCGACGCTGCCCAGCCGGTCCTCGCGCCCGAGCGCGCGGGCACCGCCGCGGGTGGCCCACTCCACCACCTGCGCGGCACGCAGCGACGAGTGCGTGACCGTGTCGCCCTTCGCGTGGGCCTCCAGGTGCTCGCGCGAGCGGTCGGCGCCCAGCGTGGTGCGCATGGCCGAGAACAGGTCGGCGCTCCACCACACCGAGGTGTCCATCGACAGCGACACCGGGATGCGGTGCGCCCGCAGCGCCCAGGTGGGCGGGTAGCCCTGGCCCGCGCTCTGCTCGCTCTCGGTGGACACCGACACGGAGCCGCCGGTGGCGGCGATGCGGTGGTAGGAGTCGGGGGACAGCGAGGCGGCGTGCACGTAGACCGTCTCGGGGGTCATGAACCCGTGCTCGTGCATGAGCCGGATGCCGTCGTCGCCGGTGGCGCCCCACACGCCGGCGTGGGTGGTGACCGGCACGCCCAGCTCGCGGGCCACCTCGAACGCGGGCTTCTCGGGGAACGCCGGGTCCCCGGTCACGTCGAACGCGAGCTGGAATCCCAGCAGGTCGTCGCCGCGCCCATCGGGGAAGCGGCGGGCCACGAAGTCGCGGAACCCGGGTGAGGCCGTCCAGTTCGCGGGCGCGTCCTGGATGTTGCCGTAGGCGAGCACGTACCGCCCGGGCACGGAGGTCAGCGCGTCGACCGCGGCGTCGGCGTGCTCGGGGGTCTGCAGGCCGTGCGACCAGTCCACGGTGGTGGTGACGCCCGCGTCGATCGCCTCGATGGCCGAGAGCAGGTTGCCCGCGTGCACGTCCTCGGGGCGGAAGACCTTGCCCCATTCCAGGTAGTTCCACACGAAGTACTGCGTGAGCGTCCAGTCGGCGCCGTAGCCGCGCATGGCCGTCTGCCACATGTGGCGGTGGGTGTCGATCATCCCGGGCATCACGATGCCGCCGGTGGCGTCGATCTCCCGGGTGCCCTCCGGCACGTCGAGGTCGGGGCCGACGGCGGCGATCGTCTCCCCGACCACGAGCACGTCGTGCCCCGGCAGCACCGTGTGGTCGGCGTCGACGGTGAGGACCGTGCCGCCCCGCAGGACGACCGGTGTGGACTCGTGCGTCACAGGTGCTCCTTCGCAGCGGGCGGGCGGACGGACGTCCGCGTGCCGGTCGCCCTTGGACGCGCAGCTTCGTGCAGCGCGGTGCGGGTGTCAATCCGCTCTCCGGCCGATCCGCACCCGGTCGAGGGTGTCCGCCTCGCGGACAGTGCCCTACCCTCGTGCGATGCCACGCGCAGGAACCGGTCCGGACTTCATCGAGGCGCTGGCCCGCGGGCTCGACGTCATCACGGCTTTCCGGCCCGGCCGGCCGGTCATGACCCTCGCCGAGGTCGCGACCGCCACCGGGCTCGCGCGCCCGACCGCGCGCCGCATCCTGCTCACGCTCGAGGAGCTCGGCTACGTCCGCACCGCGGAGCGCGGCTACACGCTCACCCCCCGGGTGCTCGACCTGGGCGTGTCGTACGTGCGGTCGACGGGGCTGTGGGAGGTGGCCCGCCCGCACCTGGAGCAGCTCGTGGCCCGCACCGGCGAGTCGTGCTCCATCGCCCAGCTCGACGGGTCCGACATCGTCTACGTCGCCCGCGTGGCCGTGCCGAAGATCGTGGCCCTGGCCGTGCAGATCGGCACCCGGTTCCCGGCGCTGCCGACGTCGCTCGGGAAGGTGCAGCTGGCCGCCCTGGACCCGGACGAGCTGGAGCGGGTGCTGGCCGAGCCCACCCGCTCCGGGCTCGTGCCGCGCTGGCAGCCCGACCGCGCCGAGCGCGACGCCGTGCTGCGCGAGGTGCGGGCGCGCGGCTGGGCGCTCACCGACGAGCAGCTCGCCCTGGGGATCCGGTCGATCGCCGCGCCGCTGCGCGACGGGTCGGGCAAGGTGATCGCGGGCGTCAACGTCAACTGCCACGCCGCGGAGACGCCGGTCGAGCGGCTCCTGGAGCACCACCTGCCCCTGCTGCTGCAGACCGCGGGGGAGATCAGCGCCGATTTCGCGCGCCTCGACGCGGTGCCGCACGTGACGGTCAGTGCCTCCTGAGCCTTGACGCGCCTTCCGGCGCGGGGAAGGATCCGCCGCAGCGGACGGATGTCCGCATCACGGACGGAAGGTGTGTCAGGGTAATGACCTCGAGCGCGACGGGACCGCTGGCCGGGATCCTGGTCGCCGACTTCTCCCGCATCCTGGCCGGCCCGTACGCCACCATGCTGCTGGCCGACATGGGCGCCGACGTGATCAAGGTCGAGGGCCCCGCGGGTGACGACACGCGCACCTGGATGCCCCCGGAGCACGACGGCGTCTCGACCTACTACCTCGGCATCAACCGTGGGAAGCGTTCGATCGCCCTCGACCTGCGCGACGAGGCCGACGCCCAGGCGGCCCGGGAGCTGGCGCGCCGCGCGGACGTGCTCATCGAGAACTTCAAGCCCGGCGGCCTCGCCCGCTACGGCCTGGACTACGAGACCGTCCGGGCCGGCAACCCCGGCGTGATCTACAGCTCGATCACCGGGTTCGGGTCGGGCGAGGGCAGGCACGTGCCGGGCTACGACCTCATGGTGCAGGCGATGTCGGGCCTGATGAGCCTCACCGGCGACCCGGACGGGCCCCCGTACCGCGCCGGCATCTCGGTGTTCGACGTGATGGCGGGCAACCACGCGCTGATCGGCATCCTCGCCGCGTTGCGCCACCGCGACCGCAGCGGCGAGGGCCAGCTGGTGGAGGTCAACCTGCTGTCGTCGGCCCTCACCGGGCTCGTGAACCACAGCTCGGCCTACGTGGCAGGGGGCGTGGTGCCCTACCGGATGGGCAACGCGCACCCGAGCGTCTTCCCCTACGAGCCCCTGCCCACGGCCGACGACGACATCATCATCGCCGCCGCCAACGACCGGCAGTTCCGCAAGCTGTGCGAGGTGCTGGAGATCCCCGAGGTGGCCGACGACCCGCGGTTCGCCCGCAACGTCGACCGCACCGCCAATCGCGAGGAGCTGCGCCCGGTGCTCGAGGAGCGGCTGGCGCGCCGCGGCGCGGTGGAGTGGTTCGAGGCGCTGGTCGCCGTCGGGGTGCCGTGCGGGCCGATCCAGACGATCGACGGCGGCTTCGCGATGGCCGAGCGGTTCGGGCTGGACCCGGTCGTGCAGGCGGGCGAGGGGGAGCGGGCGATGCCCACCACGCGGCACCCGATCCGCTTCTCCGCCACCCCTGCCGGCTACCAGCTGCCCCCGCCCGAGCTGGACGAGCACGGCGCGGAGCTGCGCAAGTGGCTGGCGACCCCGCAGGATGACCGGCATGCCTGAGTACCCCGTTCCGCAGTACCCGACCGCACTGGGCGCCTCCAGCCTGGAGAAGATCACGCTCCTCGGCCATGACCTCGCCGAGGACGTCATGGGCTCCGTCGGGTTCGGCGAGCTGTCGTTCTGGCTCGCCACGCAGCGCCGCCCGACCAAGGGCGAGACGCGGGTGTTCGAGGCCGTGCTCGCCGCGCTCGCCGACCACGGCTTCACCCCCACCGCGATCGTCAGCAGGCTCACCTACCTCTCGGCACCCGACTCCGTGCAGGGCGCGCTCGCCGCCGGGCTGCTCGGGGGCGGCTCGCGCTTCCTCGGCGTCACCGAGGACTGCGGCCGGTTCCTGCACGCGCAGCTCCCGGCGGAGCTCCCCGCCGACGACGCCGGCTGGGACGCGGTCGCGCTGGAGATCGTGCGGGAGCAGCGGGCCGCGAAGAAGTTCGTGCCCGGCCTGGGCCACCACGTCCACAAGAACGGCGACCCGCGCACCCCGCGCCTGGTGCAGATCGCGCGGGAGGAGGGCCTGTTCGGGCCGCACCTGCAGCTGTTCGCCGCGATCGGGCGGGTGCACCCGGCGGTGCTCGGCAAGACCCTGCCGCTCAACGGCGCAGGCGTCTGCGGGGCCGCACTCGCCGACCTGGGCCTCCCGCTGGAGCTGCTGCGCGGGTTCGCCCTGCTCGCGCGCACGGCCGGGCTGATCGGCCAGCTCGCCGAGGAACTGCGCCACCCCGTGGCGAACGACATCTTCCTGTCGGTGGACCTGAACAACACATCCGTCGACCCCGATCCCTACGAGCCGGGAGGTCCGCGTGGCTGAGCTGGTGGCGGTGATCGCCTCGACCCACCACCCCTTCTACTACCGGGCGAGCACGTCCACGGGTGAGGAGCGCCCACCCTTCGCCGACGAGTGGGTGCGCAAGGTGGAGGCGTTCCGCGAGACGCTGACGCGCGCGCGGCCCGACGTGCTGGTGATGGTCGGCTCCGACCACTTCCACCAGCTGTGGCTGGACAACATGCCGCAGTTCCTCGTCGGCAAGGCGCCGGTGTACGACGCCAACTGGTACAACGAGGAACGCGAGTTCGGGCTGCCGCGGATGCGCCTGCAGGGGCAGGAGGACCTGTCGGCGTACATCCTGCGCGAGGGCCTCGACGCGGGCTTCGACCTGGCGTTCTCCAACGAGCTGCGGATCGACCACTCCATCACGTGCCCGATCATCACGCTGCGGCCCGACGCCGACCTGCCGATCGTGCCGGTCTACACGAACATCTTCGCCCCGCCGCTGCCGCAGCCGAAGCGGTTCGTGCAGCTCGGGCGCACGATCCGGGAGCTCGTCGAGTCGTGGCCGTCGGACCAGCGCGTCGCCGTGATCGGCACCGGGCACCTGTCGCTCGAGCTGGGCGGGCCGCGCCAGTTCGGCCCGCACGGGCCCGACCCGCAGTTCGACCAGAAGGCCGTGGAGTGGATCTCCTCGGGCGACATCGAGGGCTGCCTCGCCGAGGTCACCCTCGACAGCCTGCACGCCCCCGGCAACGCCACCCACGGGTTCATGGACTTCATGCTGATGATGGGCGTCGCGGGGGAGGGGCGGAAGGCCGACTACGTCGACACCTACGACCTGTTCCACACGATGGAGGCCTACTTCACCTGGTACCCGGGCGGTGACAAGTGAGCAAGTACCTGCTGAACAAGTTCCTGTTCACCGTCGACCGCGACGCCGACCTCGTCGAGCGCTACCGCGAGGACCCGGCCGGCACGGTCGCCTGGTGGGAGGCCGAGGAGGCCAACCGGCTCCTCAACTGCGTCGCCACCGAGCAGAGCACCTGGCTCGCGTTCGACGACGAGGAGCGCGCCGCCCTCGCCGGGCACGACTACCCCAAGCTGTTCGAGCTGGGTGCGCACCCGTTCCTCACGCTGACGCTGTTCATCGCGATGTTCGAGCGCGACTACGAGGAGCCGCTCGGGTTCCAGCTGGAGTACGCGCGCAAGCTCGCCCACTTCTCCCTGCCCTACCCGGACATCTCCACGTGAGGGCCGCCCAGGTCGTCGAGCTCGGCCGCCCGCCCGTGGTGGCCGACCGGGAGGCGCCCGCGGGCTCCGAGGGGCAGGTGGTGGTCGAGGTGCTCGCCGCCCCGATCACCCCGCTCGACCTGCTGTGCGCCACCGGCACCTCGTACTTCGGGCAGCCGCCCACGCCGTACGTGCCCGGGGTGCAGGGCGTGGGCCGCGCGGGCGGGCGGCTCGTGTGGTTCCCGACGTCGGCCGGGATGGCGCCGGGCGACGGCAGCATGGCGGAGCGGGCGGCCGTGGCCGAGCCCGACCTCGTGCCGCTGCCCGACGGCGCCGACCCGGTGGAGATCGCGGCCCTCGGGCTCTCGGCGGTCGCTGCACACATGGCCCTCACCTGGCGCGGCGAGCTCGCGCCGGGCGAGCAGGTGATCGTGCTCGGCGCCGGGGGAGTGGTGGGCCAGGCGGCCGTGCAGCTCGCCCGCGCCGCGGGAGCCCGGCGGGTGATCGCCGGGGCCCGGTCACCGGCCGCGCAGGAACGGGCGGCCGAGGCGGGCGCGGACGCCGTCGTCGCCCTGGACACCGAGGACGTCGACGAGCTCGCCCGGCGCTTCACCGCCGTCGCCGACGGGCCCGTCGACCTCGTGCTCGACCCGCTCTACGGCGCGCCGGCCGCGGCCGCCGCCCGGGCGCTGTGCCCGCACGGACGGCTGGTGAACCTCGGCAGTTCGGCCTCGGAGACGTGCCCGATCGACTCCTCGACGCTGCGCAGCCGCTCGCTGCGCCTGCTCGGATACACCAACAACGCGCTCACCCGCGAGCAGCGGGCCGCCGCCGTGGCCACGGTGGCCGAGCACGCCGTCCGCGGCGCGCTCACCGTGGCCCACGAGGTGGTGCCGCTCGCCGAGGCGGGCACGGCGTGGCAGCGGCAGGCCGACGGCCGGGTGGCGGGCCGCGCCGTGCTGAGGCCATAGTGCCGCCACACCCTGATCGATCTCCTGGAGGAGGATCCGTGTCGTTGCCGCTGCTGCCGACGTCCCTCGTCGGAAGCTACGCCCAGCCCGAGTGGCTGATCGACCGCGCGAAGCTCGCCGGTCGCTTCCCGCCCCGCGTTCGGGCCAAGGAGCTGTGGCGGATCCCGCCGGAGCACCTCGCCGAGGCGCAGGACGACGCCACGATCGTGGCGATCCGCTCGCAGGAGGAGGCCGGGCTCGACATCGTCACCGACGGCGAGATCCGCCGCGAGAGCTACAGCAACCACTTCGCCACCGCGCTCGAGGGCGTCGACATCGACAACCCGGGCACCGCGCTCGACCGCAGCGGTCACCCCAACCCGGTGCCGCGGATCGTCGGGCCGATCAGCCGCCCGCACCCCGTGCAGGTGGCGGACCTGCAATTCCTGCGAGCCCACACCGACCGCACGATCAAGATCACGGTTCCGGGCCCGTTCACGATGGCCCAGCAGGCCCAGAACGACCACTACCCCGACGCCGAGGCGGCCGCGATGGGCTACGCCGCCGCCGTCAACGCCGAGATCAAGGACCTGTTCGCGGCGGGCGCCGACATCGTGCAGATCGACGAGCCCTACCTGCAGGCCCGCCCGGACGCCGCCCGCGCGTACGGGCTGCAGGCGCTGAACGCCGCCCTCGACGGCGTCACCGGCACCACCGCGGTGCACCTGTGCTTCGGCTACGCCGCGATCATCCACGAGCGGCCGGAGGGCTACTCCTTCCTGCCCGAGCTGGCGGGCTGTACCGCCGACCAGATCTCGATCGAGACCGCGCAGTCCGGCCTCGACCTCGGCGTGCTCGCCGACCTCGCCGACAAGACGATCATCCTCGGCGTCATCGACCTGTCCGACCACGCCGTCGAGACCGTCGAGACGGTGGCGGCGCGCACCCGGCGCGCCTTCGACCACGTGCCGCCCGAGCGGATCGTGATCGCCACCGACTGCGGGATGAAGTACCTGCCCCGCGACTCGGCGTTCGGGAAGATGCAGGCGATGGCCGGGGCCGCGCGGACGCTGCGCGCCGAGCTCGGCTGACCGACCCTTCCGCCTGCCGGGCGTCTTCTTGACTTCACCGGGACGCTCCGGCAGCGTCGAACCACCGCTGTCCGCGTGGCGGACACCTGTCCATTGTTGGCCTGCAGCGTTGCCGGAAGGACCTCGGACATGACCGCGAGCGTCTCCGCCCCCAGCTACGGCGCGGACATCTACACCGACCAGGCGCTCCTGGAGCCCTACGAGCACTACCGGGCCCTGCGCGAGCTCGGCCCGGCCGTCTGGCTGGAGCAGCACGAGGCGTTCGCGGTGTCGCGCTACGCCGACGCCCGGGCCGTCCTGCTGGACAGCGACACCTTCCGGTCCGCCAACGGGATCGCGCTCAACGAACCGGCCAACCAGGCGATCCTGGGCTGCACGCTCGCCAGCGACGGCGAGCTGCACGCCCACCTGCGCAAGGTGGTGGCACACCGGATGATGCCGCGGTCGCTGCGGCCCATGCGCGAGCTCGTCGCGGAGCGCGCCGACGAGCTCGTGGCCGGGCTCGTCGAGCGCGGCTCCTTCGACGCCGTGTCCGATCTCGCGCGGGCGCTGCCGCTGTCGGTGGTGCCCGACTTCATCGGCTGGCCTCAGGAGGGCCGCGAGCACCTGCTCGAGTGGGCGGGCGCCAACTTCGACTCCTTCGGCCCGATGAACCCGCGCGCCGAGCGGGCGATGCCCAAGTGCGGCGAGATGGCCGCGTTCGGCGCGGAGCTCGTCCGCACCGGCAACGTCCTGCCCGGCAGCCTCGGCGCGGGCGTGCTCGAGGCCCGCGACCGCGGTGAGATCACCACCGAGCAGGCGATGATGCTGATGCTCGACTACCTCGCGCCGTCGCTCGACACCACGATCAGCGCCGTCGGCAGCGCGATCTGGCTGTTCGCGCAGCACCCCGACCAGTGGGACGCCGTGCGGGCCGACCCCTCCCTCGTCGCCAACGCCGTCAACGAGGTCGTGCGGTACGAGTCGCCGATCCGGGCGTTCGGCCGGCTGGCCGATGCCGACACCGAGATCGACGGCGTGCCGGTCCCCGCGGGCTCCCGGGTGCTCGTGATCTACGCGTCCGCCAACCGCGACGAGCGCAAGTTCACGCGCGCCGACGAGTTCGACGTCACCCGCCCCGACGCCGTGCAGCAGCTCGGCTTCGGCGTCGGCGAGCACGGCTGCGCGGGCCAGGCCCTCGCCCGCATGGAGGCGGAGTCGCTGCTCACCGCCCTCGCCCGCTCCGTGGTCCGCTTCCGCCTCGACGGCACGCCCGAGCGCGCCCTCAACAACCTGATCCGCGCGTTCGGCACCGTCCCGGTCACCGTCGAGACCGCCGGGAAGGGGGCCTGACGTGCGGATGGTCCTGGAGCACGACCGCTGCGAGGAGCAGGCGCGCGTGGCCCGTTGACGCTGCCCCGCTGAGGGCACATCAGGAGCGATGGAACAGGAGCGATCGATGACGACGACCCGCACCCAGCTCCCGGGCGACCTCGTGGCCGCCGCCCGTGACCTGCAGCCCCTGCTACGCGACCACGCGGCCGCGAGCGAGCAGGCGGGCGAGCTCGTCGCGCCGGTCGCCGACGCCCTGCACGACTCGGGCCTGTTCGGCATGTGGGTGCCGCGGCCGCTGGGCGGCGCCGAGCTCGACCCCCTGTCGTCCGTGCAGGTCGTGCAGACGCTCGCGGAGGCCGACCCGTCCGCGGCGTGGGTGCTCATGGCGGCGGCGCTCGCCACCGGCACCGGTGGCGCCTACCTGGGCGACGAGGCGGTGGCCGCGATGTTCACCGGGCCACGCTTCCCGGTCGTCGCCGGTCAGGGCACTCGCCCGGGCCGGGCCGTCCGCGACGGCGACGGCTACCGGCTGTCGGGTTCTTGGTCGTTCGCGTCGGGCATCAAGCACGCCCAGTGGATCCACACGCTCGGCGTGGTCGAGGACACGGGGGAGCCGCTGATCTTCGTGCTCCCGGTGGAGCAGGCGCAGCTCGTCGACAACTGGGACGTCATGGGCCTGCAGGCCACCGGCAGCATCGACTACACGATCGAGGACGTCCCCGTTCCCGCGGCGTTCACCCATCACGGGCCCACCGAGACCCCGGTGCGTGGCGGTGACGTATTCCGGCTCGGGATCATCCACTTCGCGCTGATCGGCCACTCCGGGTGGGCGCTGGGCGTCTCGCGCCGGATGCTCGACGAGCTGGCCGCCCTCGTCCGCTCGAAGGCGGGCCGCCCCGGCACGATGGCCGACAACCCGCACTTCCACACGGTCTACGGCGAGGCGGAGGCGCGCTGGCACGCCGCGCGCGCGTTCGTCCACGACGCCTGGCGCGCGGCGGCCGCCGCCATCGGCGCGGGCCGGCCGCTCGACGTGCAGGAGAAGACGATGGTGCGCCTGGCGCTCTACAACGCCACGTGGGCCGCGCACGAGATCAGCCAGGCCGTGTACCGGGCGGGCGGCACCACGGCGCTGCGCAGCGGTGCGATCCAGCAGTACTTCCGGGACATGCACGCCGGCACCCAGCACGTCACGTCCGCACCCGGCGTGATCGAGGCCTGCGGGCGCCACCTCGGTGGCCTCGCACCCGGGCACGACTGGCTCTACATGAACCTGGTGCCGGCCGAGGGCTAGCCACGCGCAGGTGCCTCGCTGGTGGCGAGGAACCCGATCACCTCGTCGGCCACCCGGTCCGGGAGCTCCTGGTAGAGCGCGTGCCCGCAGCCGGGCACGACGCGCAGCTCGGCGCCCTCGATCGCGGCCGCGTACGCCTCGCTGTGGGCGCGGGGGATGATCTCGTCCACCTCCGCGGCGAGCACGAGGGTGCGCGCGGCGATCGACGGCAGGCGCCCGGGCAGCTCGGGGTCGTGCAGGAACGGGTCGCGGGCGAACCGCGCGAACGCCGCGCCGTCCCGCGCGGCCTGCAGCGCGGCCTCCTCGCTCGGCGGCGCCGCCAGTGCCGCGTCGGCGATCGACCGGTCGAGGAACAGGGCGCGCACGACCTGCTCCGGCGACATCGTGAACAGGTCGGCCGGATCCGCGCCGGGGACCCGCAGCCCGGCCGGGGCCATGAGCACCAGCCGCTCCACCCGCTCCGGCGCGGTGGCGGCCAGCTCCGCCGCGATCCACCCGCCGAACGAGGCCGCGACGAGATCGATCCGCTCCAACCCCAGCGCGTCCAGCAGGCGCACGTAGTGCTGCGCGATCTGCGGCACCGTCTCGATCTCGGGCAGCTCGTCGCTCTGGCCGAACCCGGGGTGGTCGGGGGCGAGCACGTCGGCGTGCTGCGACAACCGCTCCAGATACGGGTTCCACGCCCCCGCCCCGCCCGCCGCGTGCAGGACCAGGGTCGGCCGGCCCGACCCCTGCCGGAAGAGGTTGATCTCCCCCGAGCCCATCGGGATCCTCGTCGCCTGCGGACCGGTGCCGGGAACGCTCACGCTCTACTCCTCCTCGAGTCGGCGGGCGGACATGTGTCCGTTGTTCACGTGACCCTGGTCGACAGCGCGGCAGGAGTCAACGAGCGCGGTGGGGCGTGCAGCCCGCCGGTTCAGGAACGCCACGTTCATGGACCTGGGGTACAGCAACGTGGCGTTCCTGAACTCCGGACGACCCGGCAGACGGCCTCCTTGAGCGGGTTGCGGCGCCGGGTACCCTCGTCCGCACGGGTCGAGAGGCGCTGCAACGGACATCACGTCCGCCACGCTCGGCCCGCACGACGTGCAGCAAGGGCGCCTCCGGTCAACGGAGGGGGCGCGTGCACATGTCGAACAGTCGCACCGAGGAGCTTGTCGGGTTCCTGAACAGCCGGATCGCGGTGCTCGACGGCGCCTGGGGCACGCTGCTGCAGGGCATGCGCCTCACCCCGGACGACTACCGGGGTGAGCGGTTCACCGACCACCCGCACGACGTCACCGGCGACCCGGACCTGCTCAACCTCACCCGCCCCGACGTCGTGCTCGAGGGGCACCGCCGCTACTTCGCGGCGGGCGCGGACATCACCACCACGAACACGTTCACGGCCACCTCGATCGGCCAGGCCGACTACGGCATGCAGGCCGCGGTGCGGGAGATGAACGTCCGCGGCGCGCAGCTGGCCCGCCAGGCCGCCGACGAGGCGGGTGGGAAGTTCGTGGCCGGCTCGATCGGCCCGCTCAACGTCACGCTGTCGCTGTCGCCGGACGTCAACGACCCGGCTCACCGCGCCGTCACCTTCGACGAGGTCCGCGCGGCCTACGCCGAGCAGATCGCCGGGCTCGCCGAGGGCGGCGCCGACCTGCTGCTCGTCGAGACGATCTTCGACACGCTGAACGCGAAGGCCGCGATCGCCGCGGCCCGGGAGGTGGCGCCGCACCTGCCGCTGTGGATCTCGGTGACGATCGTGGACCTGTCCGGGCGCACGCTGTCCGGGCAGACCGTCGAGGCGTTCTGGAACTCGGTGCGCCACGCCTCGCCGCTCGTCGTCGGGGTCAACTGCTCGCTGGGCGCCGCGGAGATGCGCCCGCACGTCGCGGAGCTCGCCCGGTTCGCCGACACCTACGTGGCCTGCCACCCGAACGCCGGCCTGCCCAACGCGTTCGGCGGCTACGACCAGACCCCCGACGAGACCGCGGGCCTGCTGCGCGAGTTCGCCGACGCCGGGATGGTCAACGTCGTGGGCGGGTGCTGCGGCACCACGCCCGAGCACATCACGCAGCTGGCGTCCGCGGTGGAGGGGCGCTCCCCGCGCGCGGTGTCCGCCCCGCCGGACGCGGCGCGCTACAGCGGGCTGGAGCCGCTCACCATCGGGCCCGACACCGGGTTCCTGATGATCGGCGAGCGCACCAACGTCACCGGGTCGAAGCGGTTCCGCAGGCTCATCGAGTCGGGCGACCACCAGGCTGCCGTCGACGTGGCGCTGGAGCAGGTGCGCGGCGGGGCGAACATCATCGACGTCAACATGGACGCCGACCTGCTCGACAGCGAGCGGGAGATGACCACCTTCCTCAACCTGATCGCCACCGAGCCCGAGGTGGCCCGGGTGCCGGTGATGATCGACAGCTCCCGGTGGAGCGTGCTCGAGGCCGGGCTCAAGTGCGTGCAGGGCAAGGGGATCGTCAACTCGATCAGCCTGAAGGAGGGCGAGGACGTCTTCCTCGACCACGCCCGCCGGGTGCGCTCGTTCGGCGCGGGCGTGGTGGTGATGGCCTTCGACGAGAAGGGGCAGGCCGACACCGCCGCGCGCAAGGTCGAGATCTGCGCCCGGGCCTACGACCTGCTCACCCGTGAGGTCGGTTTCCCGCCCGAGGACATCGTCTTCGACCCGAACGTGCTCGCGGTGGCCACCGGGATGTCCGAGCACAACGGTTACGCCAAGGCGTTCCTCGACGCGTTGCCGCTGATCAAGGAGCGGTGCCCGGGGGCGCGCACGTCCGGCGGGATCTCGAACCTCTCGTTCGCGTTCCGCGGCAACGACGTGGTGCGCGAGGCGATCCACTCGGCGTTCCTGTTCCACGCGGTGCGGGCGGGCCTCGACATGGGCATCGTCAACGCGGGCCAGCTCGCGGTGTACGAGGACATCCCCGCCGACCTGCTGGAGCTGGTCGAGGACGTGCTGTTCGACCGGCGCGAGGACGCCACCGACCGCCTGGTGACGTTCGCGGGCACCGTCACCGGGTCCGGCACGAAGCGCGAGGTGGACCTGTCGTGGCGCGACGCCCCGGTGGAGCAGCGGCTCTCCCACGCGCTCGTGCACGGCATCGTCGACTTCGTCGAGGCCGACACCGAGGAGGCGCGCACGCAGGCCGCGCGGCCGCTCGAGGTGATCGAGGGGCCGTTGATGGACGGCATGAAGATCGTCGGCGACCTGTTCGGCTCGGGGAAGATGTTCCTCCCGCAGGTGGTGAAGAGCGCGCGGGTGATGAAGCGTGCCGTCGCCTACCTGGAGCCGTTCATGGAGGCGGAGAAGGAGCAGCTGCGCCTGTCCGGCAAGGTGCAGGAGGACGAGCGGCAGGGCCAGGGCAAGGTCGTGCTCGCCACGGTCAAGGGCGACGTGCACGACATCGGCAAGAACATCGTCGGCGTGGTGCTGGCCTGCAACAACTACGAGGTGGTCGACCTCGGCGTGATGGTGCCGGGCAGCGTCATCCTCGACACCGCCGTGGCCGAGGGCGCGGACGTCGTGGGGCTGTCCGGGCTGATCACGCCGTCGCTGGACGAGATGGTGAACGTGGCGCAGGAGATGCAGCGCCGCGGCCTCAAGCTCCCGCTGCTCATCGGCGGCGCCACCACGTCCCGCCAGCACACGGCCGTGCGGATCGCGCCCGAGTACGACGCCAGCACCGTGCACGTGCTCGACGCGTCGCGCGTCACGGGCGTGGTGTCGCAGCTGCTGGACCCGAAGCGGGCCGAGCTGCTCGACGCCGACAACCGCGCCGAGCAGGAGCGGTTGCGCACCCAGCACGCCGCCCGCCAGCAGCGGCCCATGCTCACCATCGAGCAGGCCCGCGCCAACCGGGAACAGGTGGCGTTCGACGACCTGCCGGTGCCTGCGTTCACCGGGATCCGCGACGTCGCGCCGTCGCTGTCGACGCTGCGCGAGTTCATCGACTGGCAGTTCTTCTTCCTGGCCTGGGAGCTGAAGGGCAAGTTCCCGGCCATCCTGGAGACGCCGGCCGCCCGCGAGCTCTTCGACGACGGCAACCGGCTCCTCGACGAGATCATCGCCGAGGGGTCGCTGCAGGCCAGGGGCCGCTACGGCTTCTGGCCCGCGCACGCGGAGGGCGACGACATCGTGCTCGAGAACGGCGTGCGCTTCCCGATGCTGCGCCAGCAGACGCAGAAGCCCGCGGGCCGGGCCAACCGCTGCCTCGCCGACTACGTCGCGCCCACGGGCGACCACCTCGGTGGCTTCGCGGTGTCCGTGCACGGCGCGGAGGAGCTGTCCGCCCGGTTCGAGGCCGAGCACGACGACTACCGGGCGATCATGGTCAAGGCCCTCGCCGACCGGCTGGCCGAGGCGTTCGCGGAGTACGCGCACCTGGAGGCCCGGCGGGCCTGGTTCGAGCCCGACGCCCAGCCGGAGATGGCCGACCTGCACGCCGAGCGGTTCCGCGGCATCCGCCCCGCCCTCGGCTACCCGGCGAGCCCCGACCACAGCCTCAAGAAGGAGCTGTTCGAGCTCCTGGGGGCCGAGGCCGCGGGCATCGGCCTCACCACCTCGTACGCGATGACACCCGCGTCGAGCGTCAGCGGGCTGATCTTCGCCCACCCGGGGTCGCGCTACTTCACGGTGGGGCGCATCGGTGCCGACCAGCTGCGCGACTACGCCGAGCGCCGCATGCTGCCGCAGTCCGAGGTCGAGGACTGGTTGCGGCCGAACCTCGACTGACGGCGGGTCAGCGCGGCGGCGCAGGCGCGGCGGTCCGGCCCGCGCCGCGGGCACTGAGGGCCCGGATCGGCGCGATCAACGCCCGGTAGACGGGCCGCACGAGCCGGCCGGGCACGAGGCCGTGGCGCTCCTCCTCCCAGACGCGCCCGCGCGGGTGGGGGCGCAGCAGCGGGCCCTCGGTGCACGCCGGCGCGGCGGTCAGGACGTCGATCCCGCAGAGGTGCTTCACGCTGAAGTGCCCGTACTGGCGCGGGCTGACCAGCCGGACCGGCGCTCCGTGGTCGCCGTCCAGCGGCCGGCCGTCGAGGTGCTCGGCGAGCAGCACGTCGTCGGCCATCGCGTCCTCGACGGTCTGCACCGACCGCCACCCGTCGAGCCCGCGGCACACGACGTGGGTGATCGCCGTCCCCGGCGGCAGGGCCGGCTCGACGACCGCCCGGTAGAACGTCGCGAACGACACCCCTTCCCAGCGCAGGCCGGTGGCCGACCAGCCGGCGACGCAGTGGAAGTCGGCCGCGATCTCCGTGCGGGGGAGGCCGGGCAGCTGTGAGAGCGGGAATTCGACGGGCTCGCTCAGCGCCCCGCCCAGCTCGATGACCGGATGGGCGGGCACAGCGGGCGCGGGCCGGGCCAGGTGTGCGCCGAAGCGCGGGAACCCCTCGACCTGGCGTTGTCCCGGCGGCAGACCACGTTCTTCGTGCATCGCTTCCCCTCGATGTATACGGCACCGTATATATCGTGGAAACTAGCACTGCCGGAACGCGTGTCAAGCCGATCCGGGATACTCGATGCCATGCCGCCACCCGTCCGCACGCCCCGGAGTGCCTGGGTGGCCGCGGCGTTGCGGGCACTGGCCGCAGGCGGGCCCGACGCCGTGCGGGTGGAATCGCTCGCGCAGGCGATCGGCGTCACCAAGGGCGGCTTCTACGGGCACTTCGCCGACCGCAACGAGCTGCTGGCCGAGATGCTCGACACCTGGGAACGGCGGAGCACCGACGAGGTGCTCGAGCGCGTCGAACGCGAAGGCGGCGACCCGATGACCAAGGCGCGCCGGGCCGGCGTGCTCACCTTCGCCGACGACCTGCGCGAGATCGACCTCGCCGTCCGCGACTGGGCCCGCCGCGACGGCGCGGTGGCGGCCCGGCTCCGCCGCGTCGACAACCGGCGCATGGACTACCTGCGCGCGCAGTTCGGCACCTTCTGCACCGACGAGGACGAGCTCGAGGCCCGGTGCCTGATCGCCTTCGCGGTGGCGGTCGGCTCGCACTTCATCGCCGCGGACCACGGTGGACGCAGCCGGGCCGACGTGATGCAGTCGGTGGTGGAGCTGCTGCGGGCGTAGCGGCGTGCCGGGCCGCTACGGTTCGAGGAGGCCGGCCAGCATGCGCGGCAGGATCCGGTCGAGCAGGTCCTCCTCGGCGGCGGGCGGGGCCCCGGCGAGCGCCGCGGCGAGGTGCGGGTGGGTGCCCGCCGAGGTGACGGCCCCGAGGAACTCGCCCTGGGCGGCGCTCCACGCCGTGGCGGAGCCCCCGGCCTGGAGCTCGGTCCGCACGGCGAGCGCGACGATTCCGTTCAGCATCGCCACAGCCTCCAGCTTGACCGGGCCCGGCACGTCCAGCCCGGCCAGCGCGGCGAGAGCGTGTTCGAGCTGGTCGACCGCACGCGGGCCGATCCCGACGCGGCCGGGGACGAGGTCGAGCAGCCACGGGTGGCGGCGGTAGGCGGCGCGCACCTGGTGGGCGAGTGCAACGAGGTCGGCGCGCCAGTTCCCGGACGGCGGGCGGGACAGGTCGACCTCGCCCGCGACGGCGTCGGCCATGAGCTCCAGCAGCTCGTCGCGGGAATCGACGTAGCGGTACAGCGAGGCCGGCCCGGTGCCCAGTTCCGCGGCGATCCTGCGCATCGACACGGCGCCGAGACCGTGGGCGTCGGCGAGCGACACCGCCGCCGCCGTGATGCCGGCACGGTCGTGTTCGGGCACCGGGCCGCGCCCGGTGCGCTCCGGGCGCAGCCAGATGCTGCGCGGCCGATCCGTCACGTGCCCTCCCGTTCTTTGCGAACAGCGTACCCAGTGCCGTACGCTCGGGTCTGCGAACACTGATCGCACAAGGAGGACGGCATGGCCACCGGCTACGCGCACAACGGGGCGGTCCGGATCGCCTACGAGGACCTCGGCGGCACGGGCGGCCACCCGCTGCTGCTCGTGATGGGGCTCGGGGTCTCCCGGGCGTGGTGGCCGGCCGGTTTCGTGTCCGCGCTGGTGCGGGAGGGGTTCCACGTGGTCGCCTACGACCAGCGCGACGCGGGCGGGTCCACCCGGTTCCCCGACGCCGACCACGTCCACCCCTTCGCGGCGCTGTTCCGCGCCCGCCGAGCCCTCTACACGGCCGAGGACATGACCGACGACGCCGTGGCCGTGCTCGATGCGGTCGGGTGGCACTCCGCGCACGTGTTCGGGCACTCGATGGGTGGCCTCCTCGCACAGCGGATCGCGCTGCGCCACCCGCAGCGGGTCTGCAGCATCACGGTCTCGGGCGCCATGCCCAGCGACGCGACCGGCCTGGCGCAGCTGCGCCACATCCGGCTCCGGTTCGTGCTGCGGGCTTCACGGCTGCGGTTTCCCGAGGGACGGGACGGCGACGTCGCCGCCGGGCTCGCCCTCGCCCGGATGATCGCGTCGCCGGGCTACCCGTTCGAGGAGGACCAGGTGCGGGCCGCCGTGGACCGGGAGGTCACGAGCGGGGTGCGGGACGTGCGGGCCCAGAGCCGCCAGACCGGCGCCCCGTGGAGCGGCGGGCGACTCGCCGAGATCTCCGCGCCCACCCTCGTCGTGCACGGGGAGCAGGACCCGCTCCTGCGGACCTCGGCCGCGCGGGCGACGGCCGCCGCCGTGCCCGGTGCCCGCCTCCTGCTGCTACCCGGCGTCGGCCACGACCTGCCCCGAGCGCTCTGGCCGCGCCTCGCGGGCGAGGTGCGGGCGCTCGCCGGGCGGGCCGTCAGCCGGCCGTGAGGAACTCCCGCACCACGGCGCTCGCCTCGTCGCGGCACTCCTCGAAGTAGGCGTGCCGGGCGCCGGCGATCAGCTGCAGCCGGGCCCCGGGGATCCGGTCGGCCAGCAGCGGGGCGTTGGCCGTGGGGTTGAGGTCGTCCCGGTCGCCGTGCAGCACGAGCGTGGGTGCAGTGATCCGGGGCAGCTCCGCCCAGGCGTCGTGCCCGTTGCTCGCCAGCAGGTGCTGGTGGCGGGCCTGCCGGGACATCGTGGGGTCGCCGAGCGTCCAGTACGGCCCGGGGTGGCGTGCCGTCCACTCCGGCGAGTACATGAGGTCGAGCAGGGCGCGCCGGGCCGCCGCGGGGTCGGGGTCGGCCAGCGCCTTGCGCACGGCCGCGGAGCGCTCCACGGCGTGCGGCCCGCCGGGGGAGGTGCAGCCGAGCACGAGGCGCCGCACGCGGTGCGGGTGGCGGATGGCGATCCACTGCGCGACGCGACCGCCCATCGACGTGCCGTACACGTCGGCGCGGTCGATGCCGAGGTGGTCCAGGACGGCGATCGCGTCCTCCGCGAACCCCTGCGTGCTGTACGGGCCGGGCGGGGCGTCGCTGTCGCCCGTGCCGCGCCAGTCGAGGGTGACGACGCGGCGGAAGGCGTCGAAGTCGGCGCGGACCCGCGTCCACCACTCGTGCGAGCCCGCCTGGCCGCTGAGCAGCAGCAACGGCGCCTCCGCGCCGGAGGTCCGGACGGCGAGGTGCGCTCCGTCCGGGGCCGGTACGCGGGTCACGAACTGATCGTGCCGCAGGTCCCGCTCATGATTGCGAATTACCGCCGTGGCGCGCATCATCGAACACATGTTCGATCCCGCTGATCCTCAACTCGAGGACGCCTTCGACCGGGCGGCCATCGAACGTGACCTGCGCTGTGACGTGGAGGACCGCACCTGGGGCAACACCGCCCTGTCCGGGCTGTTCGCCCTGGAGATCGACACCGACACGTCGGTTCCGGCCGGGTTGTCGGATGCGCAGCTGATCGACGCGGACGTGGGGTTCGAACGGCTCGCCGGGTGGGCGCAGGCGCGGCAGGCGCGGTTGTTGGCCGAGTTCGCCCGCCGCCGCCCCGGCGACGACGCCACCCTGGTGGCCACCGGCAAACCGTGCGCCATGAGCAGCTTCGCCGTACCACAACCGATGTGCGAGCACCTCGCCCCGGCCGCCTCAGACGCCGGCACACCACCTCTGGTGCTCACACATCGACTGCAACCGATGTGCCGGTACCACAACCGATGTGCCAGCAACCCGGCGCAGCCGCCTCGAAGGCCCACACACCAGCTGGAACCGATTGCCGGCCACGCACCCGCACAAAGGGCCGATCACCTCATCGGGCTGGGTCGGCCCCGTCCGGCTCAGCCGCGCGTCGCCGTGGCCGCGAGCACCTCCCCGGCGATGTCCCCGGCCCGGCGGGGTGTGCTGTCGACCACGCGTTCGCGCACCCAGCGGCGCGCCGTCCGCAGCACGCCGCGGGCGGCGCCCTCACGCAGCGGCGGCGGGAGCGTCTCGATGTCGGTGGTCTTGGCCAGCCCGACGATGCGGCGGGTCATCTTCGCCGCCCCGAAGAGCCAGGCCTCGGACCGCCACGTCGCGAGCAGGTGTTCGCGCAGGTCGTCGCCGAACATGCGCGGGTCGGCACGCTCGTCGGCCCACGCGCCGCGGAACTCGGCCTCGAAGGCGTCCCAGGTGCGGGTGCACAGCCCCAATGCCCACGTGGCCCGCTCGTCGTCGCCGAGCGCGGTGGCGCGCGCGGCGGCGATCACGTAGTTGCCCCAGAGCGCGCCGAGGTCGAACGCCACCGGGCCGTAGAAGGCGAACTCGGAGTCGAACGCCTTCACCGAGTCTGCCGGGCCCTCCTCGCCGTCGGCGGCGCGCACCATCACCGACCCGGTGTGCAGGTCGCCGTGCAGGAGCGCCTCGGCCCGGGTCATGAACGCCCACTTCGCCTGCCCCATCGCGTCGACCATCGTGCGGTCGGCGGCGAGCTCGGCGGCGTCGCGCTCGTTCGCCGGCAGCACGCTGTTGCGCCCGGCGTCGACGTACGGCTCGGTGAACACGAGGTCCTCGGTGATGAGGCACAGCTCGGGGTTGACGGCGGCGGCGAGGGTGGCGGCGCGCTCGCCCGCGTCCATGCCGAGCACCGAGGTGCCGAACGCGATCCTCCCGACGAAGCGGCCCATCGCCTCGGCGGCGCCGTCGTGGCGCAGGCCGTCGTTCAGCGCGGTGCGCCACACGCGGTGATCGGACAGGTCCTCGATGGCGAGGACGTAGCGGTCGGGGTCGTAGTCGTACAGCTGCGGCACGAGGTCGGTGGCGAGCCGCCCGTGCAGGCGGAGGGCCTCGGCCTCGTGGCGGGCGCGGTCGGGGGTGAGCTGCCAGCTCGGGCCCACCAGCCGCACGTACGGCAGGGCCTGTTTGAGCACGAGACCGCGCCCCGCGCCGTCGGCGAGCACGAACACGAGGTTGAGGTTGCCGTCGCCGACCTCGCGCACGGAGCGCAGGTCGTCGGGGTCGACGCGCTCGGCGAGGGCGGGCCGGGACCGCAGGAACGCGGGCACGGTCTGCGGGGTGAGGATCTCGTAGGGGGCCTCGACAGCGGTGTCGGTCGTCATCGATCGCTCCTCAGATGACCGCGGCGGGCGTGTAGCGGGAGCGGCGCCGCGACAGCGTGAACGAGAACAGCAGGGCGAGCAGCAGGACGATCCCCTTGACGACGTCCTGGCCGTAGTAGGGGAACCCGGCGATGGTGAGGCCGGTGATGAGGATGCCGACGAGGACGGCGCCGAGGATCGTGCCCCAGGCGTTCGGGCGGCCCATGCCCAGCACCGACGTGCCGACCAGCGCGACGGCGACCGCGTCGAGCAGCAGGGAGTTGCCTGCGCTGATGTCGCCCTGGCCGATGCGCGCGGACAGGATGAGCCCGCCGATCGCGGCGAACACCCCGGACAGGACGTAGGCGAGCGCGCGGTAGCGGCCCACCCGGACACCGGCGAGCCGGGACGCCTCCGGGTTGGCGCCCACGGCGTACATCAGGCGTCCCCAGCGGGTGCGGTTGAGGAAGAACCAGGTGGCGACGGAGATCAGCCCGACGATGAGGACCGGCAGCGGGATCGGGCCGACGAAGGCGCGGTCGATGGCGAGGAAGTCGGGGGTGAACCGGCCGGGCGCCACGCTCCCGTCGCGCAGGACCATGCCCGACGACACCGACTGGCCGTCGACGGGCACGAGCTTCAGTCCCATGACGACGAACATCGTGGCCAGCGTGGCGAGCAGGTCGGGGATCCTCAGGACGACGATGAGGAGCGCGTTGACCGCACCGATGAGGGCTCCTGCGAGCAGCACGAGCGCGATCGCCACGCCCCCGACCTGCGCGTAGATCACCATGGTCATCGCGGAGATCGTGACCGCCATCCCGGCGACGGCGCCGACGGACAGGTCGAGCCCGCCCACCACCATCGTCAGCGTCACCCCGAGCCCGACGACGGCCACCACGGAGGCGAACTTCAGCATCGAGAACAGGGTGCTCGGCTGCCGGAAGGTCTCCTCGGTGACGGCGAAGAAGACGAACAGCGCCACCGTGATGGCGATGAACCCGTACCGGACGGCGAGCTCGCGCACGCCGGGGCGGGGTTCGGCCGGGGCCGCCGCGGCGGCCGCCTGTTCTGCCTCGGTCTTCGGCATCGCCACTCAGGCCACCCCTTCTCCGTGCGGTTCGGCGCGGGTGAGCGCCGCCATCTGCGCGACGATCCGGTCGCGGGTCACGTCGACGCTGCGCGCGTCGAGGCGGGGGACGCCCTCGACCAGCACGACCACGCGGTCGGCCACCTCGAGCACCTCGTCGACGTCCGAGGCGAGCACGAGCACGGCCGACCCCTCGGCGGCCAGCTCGCGCAGCCGGTGGGAGAGGTCGTGGCGGGCGCCGATGTCGATGCCGCGGAACGGCTCGTCGAGCACCATCACCCGCGGCTGCCCGCGCAGCCACCGCCCCACCACGACCTTCTGCTGGTTCCCGCCGGACAGGGCGTCCACGGGCTGGGTCTCCGAGGACGCCACGACGTCGAACCGCTCGACGACGGCCCGCCCGTCGGCCCGTTCCTTCCCGCGACGCAGGACGCCGCGGGGCGAGAGCGCCCGCAGGAACGGCAGCGACGCGGTGCGCGCGATCGACCAGCCGGGCAGCATCGCCTGCGCCGCGCGGTCCTCGGGCACCAGGTAGACCTCCCGCGCCACCGCGTCCGCGGGGGACGCCGGGGCGTACGGCTCACCGGCGAGGCGCATCGTCCCGGCCGCGAACGGCTGCGCGCCGAAGACGCCGAGCGCGAGCTCGCTCTTGCCGGCCCCGAGCAGGCCGACGACGCCGGTGACCTCGCCGCGGCGCAGCGTGAGGTCGAACGGCGCGGAGCCGGGGAACAGCTGCGCCCCGCGCAGCTGCAGCACGTCCTCGTCGCCGCGCCGGTCGTGGATCTCGACGAGCTCCTGCGCGCCCCGCTCGCCGAGCATGTCGCGCACCGCGGCCGGCCAGTCGAACGGCTTGGCCTGCTCGGAGCGGATGCTCCCATCGCGCAGCACGGCGATCCGGTCGGCGAGCCGGTCGATCTCCCCGATGCGGTGGGAGACGTACAGGACGGCGACGCCGCTGCGGCGCATGTCGTCGACGACACCGAAGAGCCGGTCGGTCTCGGCGGCCGACAGCGCGGATGTCGGTTCGTCGAGCACGAGCAGCCGCGGCCGCCGCGACAGCGCCCGCGCGAGCAGCACGAGCTGCTGGTCGGCGATCCCGAGCTCGTGGATGTCGCGGCGCAGCGTCGCGTCGCTCCAGTCGAGCCCGAGGCCCGCCGCGACCTCGCGGGCCGCGGGGAGCAACCTGCGCAGCGAGCCGACCGCAGGCAGCTCGGACTGCGCGATGCGCTCGAACAACAGGTTCTCCGCCACCGACAGACCGGGGACGACGCCCTCGTCGATCCGCTGGTGCACGGTCTCGATGCCGAGCCTGCGGGCGGCCAGGGGACCGTCGGCGGCCGACAGCGGCGTGCCACCCACGCTGATCCGGCCGTGCTGCAGGGGGTGCACCCCGGCCAGCACCTTGATCAGCGTCGACTTGCCCGCGCCGTTGGCACCCATCAGCGCGAGCACCTCGCCCGCGTCCCACCCGATGCTGACCCCACGCAGCACCGGGTTGCCGCCGAACGCGTGCCGCACGTCGTGCAGCTCGACCGTCGCCACCACTGCGCCGCGGCCGCTAGAAGTTGACGACGGGGATCCAGTCCGCCGTCGCGACGTCCGTCATGTTCAGCTCCGGGAGCACCTCGCGCAGCTGCGCGAGGTTCGCGATGCCCTTCTCGCGCAGGAGGTCCTGCGTCACGAGCGTCCCGGGGAACACCACCTCCTTGGTGCCGAGCCGGCCGGCGAGCTCGAGCGCGGTCACGCGGACCACGGCGGCGCCGATGGCGTTGGGGTCGGTGGTGGCGGTGGCGACCCACGGGCTGCCCTCGGCCGTCATGACCTCGATGTCGGCGGTGGAGATGTCCACGCCGTAGACGCGGATGTCGGCCTCGCGCCCGTTCTGCTGCACCGCGGAGACCGTTCCCTTGGTCAGCTCGTCGTAGGGCGCGAAGATGCCCGCGACGTCGGGGTTCGCCTTCAGTGCGGCGTCGACCAGCTGCGCGTTGTCGGTGGCCACCGAGTTGGTGAACTCACCGACGAAGAACTTCTGGTCCCAGCCGTTCTGCGCGCGCACCTGCTCCCAGACGGCGTGCCTGCGGTCGAGCGGCGCGATCCCGAGCACGTTGACGTACCCCACCGGCTTCCCCGGCCCGAGGTCCTCGGTCATCTTGCCGAGGATCAGGCTCGCGAGGTTCGCGTCGTCCTGGGCGGTCTCGACGGCGTCCGGGGCGCACTCGGTGATCTCGACGTCGTAGATGACGACGGGGAGCCCGGCGGCCAGCCCGTCGTTGATGAGCGGGCACATGGTGTCGGACTGCCCGTGGTCCACGATGATCGCGTCGACACCCGAGCCGATCGCGGTCTGCATGTCCGTGGCCTGGCGCGCGTTGTCGGCCTGCGCGTCGTAGACCTGCAGCTCGATGCCGAGCGCGGCCGCCTGCTGGCGGGCCCCGTTGGTCCACTGCTGGAAGTAGTCGCCCGCCCCGCTGTTCTGCACGAGCGCGACGCGCACGGGTTCGTCGCCCGCGAACGGGGCGGGGGCCTCGCCGGTGGCCTCCTGCACGGTGGCCGTCTCCGGTGCCGCGGCCTGCCCGCCGCCCGGGCCGAGGTCCTGGGAGCAGCCGGCGAGCAGCAGGGCGGAGCCCAGCAGGGCGGCAGCGCCTCGCACCGTGGTCCGGAGGCGCGTCACAGGTGTCGTCATTGACATCTCCTTCGTCGGAGGCGCTGGTCAGAGGGGCTGCTGGACCGCCGTCATGTCAGGGCGGAGCTTCGGCTCGGCGACGCCGCGTTCGGTGACGATCGCGTCGACGAGGCGGGCGGGCGTGACGTCGAACGCCGGGTTGAACACCCGGCTGCCTGCGGGCGCGACGGGCACCCCGCCGATCGCGACGACCTCGTCGGGAGCGCGTTCCTCGATCGTGATGCCCGCCCCGTCCGGTGTCGCCAGGTCGACCGTGGACCACGGCGCGGCCACGACGAACGGGATGCCCGCGTCGGCGCACGCCAGCGCGAGCCCGACGGAGCCGACCTTGTTGGCGGTGTCGCCGTTGGCCGCGATGCGGTCGGCGCCGATCACGACGGCGTCCACCAGCCCACGCAGGATGGCGCCCGCCGCCGCGCTGTCGACCTGCACGACGTGGTCGATGCCGTCGGCTCGCAGCTCCCAGGCGGTGAGCCGCGAGCCCTGCAGCAGCGGCCGGGTCTCGTCGACGTGCACGAGCTCGATCCGTCCGCGCGCGTGCAGCTCGCGGATGACGCCGAGGGCGGTGCCCCACGCGGTGGTGGCGAGCGTCCCGGTGTTGCAGTGGGTGAGCACCCGCAGCGGGCGGTCGGGGCAGCGCCGGAGCAGCCAGTCGGCCCCGTGGGCGGACAGCGCCCGGTTGGCGGCCTCGTCCTCGTCGAACACGCGCCGGGCCTCGGCGAGCACCGCCTCCGGCCCGTCGGGCAGGAACGCCAGTACGCGGTCGACGGCCCAGGCGAGGTTCACCGCGGTCGGGCGGGCCTCGCGCAGCCGGGTGATCTCGTGGCGCAGGCGGGCGTCGTCCCAGCCCTCCCGCGCGCCCTGGGCGAGCGCGACCGCGACGCCGAGCGCCCCGACCGCACCGAGGGCGGGGGCGCCGCGGACGGCCAGGCGGCTGATCGCGTCGACGAGCGTGTCGACGTCGGCCGCGGTGAGGTGGACCTCCTCGGCCGGCAGGCGGGTCTGGTCGAGCAGCCGCACCGCCGGGACCGGCTCGTCGAGCCACTCCACCGTCCTGACGGCCACGCGGCCTCCCGAGCTGTCAGTCGTCCTACGACTGCCGCGCACGCTATGGAGATGTAGGACGACTGTCAACCGCCGCTACGCTGTGGCCGTGTCGACGTCGTTGGGTTCCCGCACCTCGCTGGCGCGCCGGCTCGCCGAGGACGTGCGGGCCCGGATCATGTCGGGGGAGTACGCGCCGGGGGAGCGGCTGCCCAGCGAGGCCGAGCTCGTGCGCCGGTACGAGGTCTCCCGGGTCACGGTCCGCACGGCGCTGCGCACGCTGGAGGCGCAGGGGCTCGTCGACATCCGCCACGGCACCGGTTCGTTCGTCAGCGACTTCGGCACCGGGATCCGTGCCGGGCTGCAGGAGCTGCGCTCGATCAGCGAGACCATCCGCGAGATGGGCCACGAGCCGGGGATGGAGCGCCACTCGCGGGCGCGGCGACCGGCGACCGCGGTGGAGGCGGCGAAGCTCGGCATCCCGGAGGGCGCCGAGGTGCTCGCCGTCGAGCGGATGATCCTCGCCGACGGGGAAGCGGTGGCGTACTCCTACGACGTGGTGCCGCTGCAGGGGTTCCCGGCCGGGCTGGTCGACGAGCTCGGGACGGGGAGCCTGTTCGCCACGCTCTCCACTGCGGGTCTGCTGCCGAGCCGCGCGCTCGCCGAGGTGCACGCCATCAGCGACGAGACGATCGGGTGGGGCCCGCAGAAGCCGGTGCCGGGTCTCTACGTCCTGCTCGACCAGGTGCACTTCAGCCGGCGCGGCAGCGCGGTCGCCCACAGCCGCACCTACTTCGTCGAGGGGCGGTTCCAGTTCGTCGTGCTGCGCTCCAACTGAGGGCCCCGGTCACGACCTCGCAAGGGGGTCGAGCCCGTACACCCTGCGCGCGTTGTCCCGGCCGACCATGTCGACCACGCGCAGGGCGTCGGCGGCCGACCATTCGCCCTCGGCCACCCAGCCGTCGAGCACGCGGGTGACCGCGCGCCGCCACAGCACGGCGCCCAGGTGGTGCAGCTCGGGCAGGCCCCAGGCGTCGGAGGAGTACAGCTGTTTCGCGAACGGGGCCAGCTCGAACGACTCCGCCACCACCTGCGTGGCGCGCGTCCCGAGGTGGTTGAGCGCGAGCCCGACGTCGAAGTGGACGTTCGGGAACGCCTGCGCGAGGTAGCCGCCCTCGCGGTGGAAGGGGTAGCAGTGCAGCAAGACGACCGGCACGTCGGCCACCGCCGGTGTGCGCAGGAAGTCCAGCAGGTGGATAGGGTTCGCGCGGTGCAGGTCGAGGTCGCGGTCGCCGAAGCCGGTGTGGATCTGGATCGGCAGCCCCCGCTGCACGGCGGCGTGCAGGCCGTGGCGCAGCAGGACCGGGTCGACGAGCCGGATGCCCTCGCCCGTGTGCGCGAGGTCGTCCACCCAGCGCCGGGACGCGTCGGCAACCGCGTGCGGGGCGGGAGGCGACAGGTCGATGTCGAGGCCGGCGCGGTAGGCGAGGATCGACTTGACGGCCACGGCGTCGCGCGTGGCCCGCTCCAGCCGCTCGCCGTACTCGTCGGCGTAGTCGACACCGGCCACGCCGTCGGCGGCGAGCCCCTCGGCGAGGGACTCCAGCCGGACGACCAGGTGGCCGCGGGCGCCGGACGCGGCGGCCATGCCGTGGACGTCGAGGATCGAGCCGGCGCCGTAGCCCGTGTCGACGACCCAGTCCGACACGCCGGCGGCCCGCAGGAACCGTTCGGTCACCTCGGACACGCCGAGCTCCGCGCGCCGCGCCCAGTACTCGTCGGCGGGTGCGTGCGGCGGGAGGTCCAGCAGCGGTGCGCAGAAGCGGCGGATCGCGAACCCGAGCTGGGAGTCGAACTGCGTCATCCAGGGTGGGACGGGGTCGGGCGAGCCCTCGTTGAGGTGCGTCTCGAACGCCGCCCGGGTGAGCGGTGTGATGAACGCCCCGTGCACGTGGTGGTCGACCAGCTGCAGCTGGTCGACGTGCTCGGCGAGGGCGGTCGTCACGCTGACCAGGCGTACCGCAGCGTCTCGGCCACCTCCGCGGCGTCCTGCCCGCCGTAGGTGTCGAGCTCGTACCGGCGCACCGCGAGGAGCGCCTCGAGGGTCTCCTCGCCGACGAGGCGCCGGGCCAGGTCCGAGCCCTCCAGCGCGTCGAGCGCGGACCGCTGGTCGGCCGGGAGGCGCACGGTGGCGGTGCGGGCCGCGTCCTCGGGGCTGAGCGCGTCCGGCGCGACGGTGACCTCCGGCGGCAGCGTCGCACCCCGGTCGAGGCCGTCGGCGGCGAGCCCGAGGAACACCGCGGTGGCGAGGTAGGGGTTGACCGACGGGTCGATGCACTTGAGCTCGACGCTGGCGCCGTGCGGGTTGCCGCGCGTGTCGGCGCACAGCCGCACCGCCGCCTCCCGGTTCTCCCGTCCCCAGCAGGCGTAGGCGCCGGACCAGTGGCCGGGCTGCAGCCGGTGCGGCGACAGCACCGACCCCGCGAACACGGCCGTCAGCTCCGGCAGCCCGGCGATCAGCCCACCGATGGCGGCGGCGCCGTCGGCGGTGAGCCCGTGCGGCCCGTCGCCCCCGGAGAACAGCGGCGCCCCGGCCCGGGACAGCGAGAGGTGCTGGTGGGCGCCGTTCCCGCTGCCGCCCGCGAACGGCAGCGGCGAGAACGACACGGCGACGTCGTGGCGGCGGGCCACCCGGCAGGCGATCAGCCGGGCCAGCACGACGTGGTCGGCGGCCGTGAGCGGGTCGGTCGGGCCGATCGAGAACTCGAGCTGGCCGTCGCCGTACTCGGCGTGGATCTGCTCCACCGGCAGCCCCGCCCGGTCGGCGGCGGCGAGGAGGTCGAGCACGTACCTCTCGACGTCCAGCAGCGCGCCGAGCCCGTAGGCGTTCCACCCCGGGCCACCTCGGGGCGTGAGCACCATCTCCACCTCGCACCCGACGCGGGCCTCGAGGCCCCGTTGCGCGAGTTCCGCCACCGTCCGGCGCAGGAGCCCCCGCGTGCAGACCGGGGCCGGGGCCCCGTCCTGCTCGAACATCTCCGCGGGCGCCCAGGCCACCCCGTCGCCGAGCAGGCGCAGGGCGGCGAGGTCGGCGCGCAGCCGCAGGTCGCCGACCACGCCGAACCGCGGGGTGAACGCGATGGCGTTGTCGACGCAGAACACGTTCCAGCTCGGTGAGGCGCCCATCCCCGCGGTGTGGAACGCGCCGACCCGGCGGGCCGGGACGTGTTTGGCCCGGACCACCCCGGCCGGGTCGACGACGGACCCGGAGACCATCCGGACCCCGGCGTCCTCCAGGCGGGCCGCCACCGTGGTCAGCTCCTCGGCGGCGAGGACCGGCATCGGGTACGTGGTCACGAATGCGCAGGCTACCGCTCCGAATTGCACGTCGGACCGATTTCGCCGCGGCCGTGGCGGCGGGTCGTCAGCCCTTGACCGCGCCCGCGGTGAGCCCCTGCACGATGTGCCGGCTGGCGAACGCGAACAGCACCATCGTCGGCAGGATGGTGAGCACGGCCGCCGCCGACATCGAGCCCCAGTCGATGTTGAAGCTGGAGATGAAGCCGTTGAGCGCGGTGGGGATGGTCTTGTTCGCGTCGCTGTTCATCAGCGTCACCGACAGGAACAGCTCGTTCCAGCAGTTCACGAAGTTGAAGATGAACGCCGCCACGATGCCGGGGCGCATCACGGGCAGCAGCACCCGGAACAGCGCCCCGAACCGGGAGAGCCCGTCGATCATCGCCGCTTCCTCGAGGGCCTCGGGGATGTTGGCGAAGAAGCCGCGCAGCATCACCGTGCAGAACGGGATGCACACGGCGATGTAGACCAGGACGAGCCCGAACCGGTTGTCCACCAGGTTCAGGTCGGTCATCAGCAGGTAGAGCGGCCCGAGCGCGATGAACGCCGGGATCATCTGGGTGACCAGCGCGGCCATCAGCAGCGCCGACTTCGTGCGGAACTCGAAGCGGGCCAGCACGTACCCGGACAGCATCGAGATCACGGTGGCGGCCGCGGCGGCCAGCGTGGAGATGACGAGGCTGTTGGCCAGGTAGATCCCGAAGTCGGCCTTGTCGAACAGGCCCCGGTAGTTCTCCAGGGAGAACGTCTCGGGCCAGTAGGCGATGGGCCACGCGAAGACGTCGCCGGGTGCCTTGATCGAGGTCACCGCGATCCAGTAGAGCGGGAACACGGTGAACAGCAGCCACAGCCCCAGGAACACGAACTTCGTGGTGCGCCCGGCGGCGGTCTCCTTGCCGATCACGAGCCGATCACGCCCTTCACCTCTCTCCGCTCGCGCGTGGCCAGCAGGAAGAAGATCGCGAACAGCAGCAGCCCGGCGACGATGAGCAGCCCGAGCGCCGAGGCCCGGCCGTAGTCGCCCTGCTGCGTGGTCTGGATCATCCACGTGGTCACGATGTGCGTCTGGTTGTTCGGACCGCCCCCGGTCATGCCGAAGATCAGGTCGGGGAAGTTGAAGGTCCAGATCACCCGCAGCAGCACGGTCAGGACGAGCGTGGTGCGGATGAAGGGGATGGTGATCTGGAACAGCGTGCGCGCCTTGCCCGCCCCGTCGAGGGCCGCGGCCTCGTACAGCTCGTCGGGGATGGACTGCAGCGCGGCCAGGATCATGATCGCGAAGAACGTGACGCCGTACCAGATGTTCGCGATCACGACGGCGGTCAGGGCCGTGTCGGGCGAGGCCAGCCAGGGGATCGGGGTGTCGATCAGGCCGGCCTTCTGCAGCAGGTCGTTGACCGCCCCGAACTCGCTGTTGAACAGCCAGCGGAAGAGGATGCCGATGAGGAAGCCGGAGACCGCCCACGGGAAGAAGATCAACGCCTGGTAGAGGCCGCGGAAGCGGAACTTCCGGCGCAGCCACAGCGCGAGCGCGAAACCGATCACCAACTGCGGGACGATCGAGCCGACCACCCACACGACGGTGTTGACCAGCACCCTGCCCCAGGCGGGGTCGGCGAAGACGTCGCGGAAGTTCTGCAGGCCCACCCACGCGGTGTCGGTGAGGTCGGTCAGCTTCCAGTTGCGGAACGCCATCTGGCTGCCCGCGATCACCGGGTAGTAGGTGAAGATCGCGACGAAGATCGCGGCCGGGGCCAGGTAGGCGGCGATGACGAGGCCGCGGCCCGTGGTGAACTCGCGCTTGCGGCGCGTCCCGCCCGGCGGCGGGGCGGCTCCCGTGGGGGAGCGGCGCCCCGCCGCGCGTTCGGTCGTCGCCGGGGTGGGCACGCCTACTTCCCCTGCTGCCACTTCTGGGTCCAGAACGCGTCCCACTCGGCCAGCAGCTGGGCGGGCGTCATGGTGCCGAGCAGCACCTGCTGCACGTCGGCGTCGGCCTTCTGCTCCCACTCGGTCCACCAGGCGACGCCCCGGGGCTGGGTGATGTTGAGGTAGGTCTGCGGGTTCTCGGTCATCGTCACGTAGCTGGCCCACGGACCGGTCTTGTAGAACTCGTCCTCGCCGGCCGCCCGCTGCGTCGGCACCAGGCTGTTGCCCTTGGCGAAGGCCGCCGCGGCGTCACCACCGGCCAGGAACTTGACCAGCTCCACGGCCTCGGGCTTGTGCGAGCTCGACGCCGCGACGCCCCAGCCCGCGCTGGCCAGCGGCTGCACGGTCTTGCCGCTCGGCCCGGTGGGCAGCGGGGCCGTGGTCCACTGGTCCTGCGAGATCGCCTGCGACTCGCGAACCGTGGCGATCACCTCGGGGTCCTGCAGCAGGAACGCGGTGGAGCCGTTGGCGAAGGCCTCCACCATCTCGGGGTAGCCCCAGGACACCGACGACTCCGCGGACGCCGTGCGGAACAGCTGGAAGTAGGTCTCGACGGCCTGCTGCGCCTCGGGCGCCGCGAAGATGCTGGTCCCGTCCTCCAGCTGGAAGCCGTTGGCGGGGTCGATCCGGTCGGCGACGTAGGCCGAGATCGCGGCGGTGACGTTGCTGTTGGCGTTCTTGCCGCCCCGGAAGGCGTAGCCGTAGCGGCGCTGTGCCGGGTCGTTGATCGCCGCGGCCTGCTGCAGCAGCTCGTCCCAGTTGGTGGGCGGGGCGCTGAAGCCGGCCTGTGCGACCAGGTCGGTGCGGTAGAACAGGCTGAGCCCGTAGAAGCCGTACGGCACGTAGAAGGTGCGGCCCTGGCCGTCCTGGGCGGCGTCGACCGCGTTCTCGGTCATGGCCTGCCAGCCGTCCCAGCTCTCGAGGTCGGCCTTCATGTCGTGCAGCCAGCCGTTGGTCGAGAAGGGGCCGACGGTGATGTCGCGGACCTCGAGCACGTCGATGCCGCTGCCCGACATGAGCATCTGCTGCAGCTTCTCGTCGGCCTGCTCGGTGGGCGGCGACACCAGGTTCACGTCGATGTCCGGGTGCTGCTGCTCGAAGTCCTCGATGAGGCCCTCCAGCAGTTCCGTGCGGGACGGGTTGGTGAGGCTCTCCACCATGGTGAGCGTGACCGTCCCGCTGTCCCCGCCGCTGAACGCGGAACAGGCGGGGAGGAGCATCGCGGCGGCCACGCCGAGCGCGAGCGCTGCCTTCGTTCTTCTCATGGGCTGACCTTCTCCACTGGTTGTGCGTCCGTGCGTGCCCACTCGGCGAGGACGGGGACGCACGCGTCGGCGAAGTGCTCGTAGTCGGCGGCGGTGTTGTAGACGTGGGCGGACAGGCGCATGTACGCGGTGCCGTCGAAGCTGGTGAAGGCCGCCTCGACGCCCAGCTCCCTGGCTGCCCGGTCGCGCAGCCGGTCGGCGGCCTCGCGGTGGTCGGCCAGGCCCTCGGGCAGCCGCACCAGCCGCATCCCCGGCACCGGCATGCCGACGTCGACCGGGCTCGCGTTCCCGGTGATCTCGGCGAAGGCGGCGCCGACGACCTGCTCGGCGTAGTCGGCGAGGTCGCTCATGTAGCGGCGGGCGGTGTCCCAGCCCCAGGTGCGCTCGATGAGGTCGAGGGACGCGGGCGCGGCCAGGTAGCTGGTGGCGTCGATGGTGCCCTGGTGGTCGAACCGGTCGGGGAACGGCTCGGCCGCCCCCCAGGAGTCGATCAGCGGGTGGAGCTGCTCGCGCAGCGGACCGCGCGCCACGAGGACGGCGGTGCCGCGGGGCGCGCAGCCCCACTTGTGCAGGTTGCCCACCCAGAAGTCGCAGGTCAGCCCGGCCAGCGGCGTGGCGAGGATGCCGGGCGCGTGCGCGCCGTCGACGAGCATCGGGATCTCGCGCCTGCGGGCCTCCGCACCGATGCGCTCCACCGGCATCAACCGGGCGGTCGGCGAGGTGACGTGGTCGAGCACGATGAGGTCCGTGGCGTCGCCGACCTGGGCGAGCACCGCCTCGGCGGCCTCCTCCTCGCCGGCGTCCAGCGGCACGCGGGCGGTGCGCACCCGGCCGCCCCAGCGGCGCGCCAGGCGCTCGGCGCTCATGGTCACCGCGCCGTAGCCGTGGTCGGTCACGACGATCTCGCCGCCCCGGCGGCGGGTGAGCGCGGCGTGGACAACGGTGACGCCGGCGCTGGCGTTGGGCACCAGCGCGAGGTCGCCCGTCGCCACCCCGAGGAAGGCGGCGATCTCGGCGCGCGCGGCGGCGATCCGTTCCGGCAGCTCCGGGAACCAGATGATCGGGGCGCGGTCCATCTCCGCGCGCAGCTGGTTCTGCAGCTCCTGCACCGACAGCGGCACGGCGCCGAACGAGCCGTGGTTCAGGTGCGTCATGGTGGGGTCGAGCGACCACGCCTCGGCGGCCGGCCTGCCATCGGCCAGCCGCAGCGGCCCCGGGGCGGTGACGACCTCGGTCTTGCTCACATGACTCCCATGCCTCGATGTCATCGGACACCAGACCCGGCATGTCCGATGACTCGACAGCCTGGCAGTGGAGATCTGCGCAAACAAGGGCTGTTACGCACAAGTCATAAGATGACTCTGCGCCTTGATGTCCGAGAGTTCTGATGACTCGCTACAGTGGCCTCGGGGGAGGAGGCAGTCGATGTCCGCAGTGGAGAAGGCGTTCCACGGCCTACGGCACATGATCGCCACCGGCCGGCTCGGCGCGGGCGAGCGGATCCCGCCCGAGGGCGACCTCTGCGCCGAGCTCGGGGTCTCGCGGGGGTCGCTGCGCGAGGCCGTCCGGATGCTCGCGGCCCTCGGCGTGCTCGAACCGCGGCACGGCTCCGGCACCTACGTGTCCCCGCTGCGCCCCGAGGACGTCATCGGCAGCCTGTCGCTCACGTTCGAACTCCTGCCGCTGTCGGGCCTGCTGGAGATGTACGAGGTCCGCCGTGTCCTCGAGGCCCACGTCGCGGCGAAGGCCGCCGCCCGCCGGACACCGGAGACCGTCGAGACGCTGTTCGCCCTCATCGAGGCGATGGAGGCCACCGACGACCCCGCCGAGGCCTCCGAACTCGACCACCGCTTCCACGCCGAGATCGCCAGCAGCGCCGGCAACCCCGCGCTCGCCTCTCTGCTCGCGGTCTTCCGGGCGCGTTCCCGCAAGTACCAGATCTTCACCCTCCCCGAAGGCCCCGAACTGCGGCAGCGCAGCGACCAGGACCACCGCGTGCTCGCCACCGCCATCGCCGAACGCGACCCGGCCGCCGCTGCGGGCGCGGCCGAGGCCCACGTCGCGCAGACCGAACGCTGGCTGCGCGCCCTCGAGCCCCCGGTGGAGGAGACGGCTCCCGGCTGAGCGGCGCCTTCACCCCGGCTGCGTCACTCCAGCTGCGACCGGTGCACCGGGCAGTCCGGCGCGATCAGCACGCCCAGGCCGGCGCGCGGGTCGTTCGGCAGCATCGGGCACAGGCAGCCGCGCGCGGCCGCCGCGGTGCTGCCGGGGCCCTCGGACTCCCAGACGTCGCCGGGCGCGAGATCGTCGGTCGCCGCGGACAGGCCGTCGGGCGCCGCCGACCAGCCGGGGAGCGGTCCGGTCGGCTCATCGTCACCAGTGCCGTTGTGACGCACGCCCTCATTCAACCGGATTACCGTGGGGGCGTCCGTTCGCCACCCTCCGTGACCATGACGCCGTCGCGGTGGCGCTGGACCGGCTCCGCCGCTCGTGTACGCGATCGTCCGCGGATATCGTCGCGGCGCCCGTGGTGGCCCGTCGCGGTGGATCGGTGGTGCAGGCGTGACCGGAATCTGGCAGGCGTGGCGTGACCGCACGCGTGCGTCGCGCTCAGCGCGGGACGAGCGGCTGGAGAAGCGGAAGGCGCTCGAGCAGTACGTCAGGACCCACCGCGATGCGGTGATCGACAAGCTGGGGATGAACGTGGATCGCGGCGAGGCCGTCACGCTCCACCTCTTCGCCGACCGCATCCTGATGATCCGCCCATCGCGACCGGAGGAGCAGCCCGTCGCCGGTGCCCGGGCACGCGTGGAGCAGGGCGAGGGCCGCGAGCTGTACATCACCGTCGAGGGCCCGGATTTCGCGTGGTCGTTCGCCCCGGACATCCCACCGATCCTGATCGAGCAGTCCAGCGCCGCGGCGCGTGCGTTCGCCGCGAACGTGAACCTCGCCGGCCGTCGAGCCGCACAGGGCGCTGCAGGCCCCTGACGGCTGCTGGCCGGAGGCAGTCACGTGCCGTGGCGGCGTGCGTCGCTCGCACACCGGTATTCGTGCCGACACACCGACTGCAACCGGTGTGTGGGCACCACAGGTGGTGTGTGAGCCCTCGGCGGCAGGCGACGGCGCGCTCGCACACCGAGTTCGGTGCTGGCACATCGACTGCAGTCGGTGTGTCGGCGCCACTGGTGGTGTGTGAGCCCTCGAGCCGCGGGCGTCGGTGGGCTCGCACACCGGTATTCGTGCCGACACACCGACTGCAACCGGTGTGTCGGCTCGACTGGTGGTGTGTGAGCCCTCGGCGGCAGGCGATGGCGCGCTCGCACACCGAGTTCGGTGCTGGCACATCGACTGCAGTCGGTGTGTCGGCGCCACTGGTGGTGTGTGAGCCCTCGAGCCGCGGGCGTCGGTGGGCTCGCACATCGACTTCGGTGCCGACACACCGACTGCAACCGGTGTGTCGGCTCGACTGGTGGTGTGCGAGCCCCCGGCGGCAGGCGATGGCGCGCTCGCACATCGAAATCGTGTGGTCACCCAGCGACTGCGACCGGTGTGCGGGGCGTGACGACCAGCGTGTGGGCCCTCGGGTCGCCGCGCCCGGGGCCGCAAAAGTTATCGGCTCTTGACGCGCCCCACACTTGACGCCGGGGCATGTTAGCGCTCACAGTTTCGCCGGGGTGGGACCCACATCACACTGAACGCCTGGGAGGCGCTGTGCGCACGACGACGACGTTGTTCGCGCTCCGGAAGCGGGGCGCTGCGCTCGCGGCGGCAGCCGCTGCCGTGCTGGTGCTGGCCGCGTGCGGCGGCGGGGGCGGGGACGGCGGTGGCTCGGCGTCCGGCGGGGGCGAGGAGCCGATCACGCTCGGCTTCTCGCAGGTCGGCGCGGAGAGCGGGTGGCGCACGGCGAACACGAAGTCGGTGCAGGACGCGGCGGCCGCGGCGGGCATCGAGCTGCAGTTCTCCGACGCGCAGCAGAAGCAGGAGAACCAGATCAAGGCGATCCGCTCGTTCATCCAGCAGCGGGTCGACGTGATCGCGTTCAGCCCGGTCGTGGAGTCCGGGTGGGACACGGTGCTGATGGAGGCGAAGCGCGCCAACATCCCGGTGATCCTCACCGACCGCGCCGTCGACTCGGCCGACACCTCGCTCTACAAGACGTTCCTCGGCTCGGACTTCATCGAGGAGGGTCGCAAGGCAGGCGAGTGGCTGCTCGCGAACGTCGACGCGTCCGCGGGCCCGGTGAACATCGTGGAGCTGCAGGGCACCACCGGTTCGGCCCCGGCGATCGACCGCCAGCAGGGCTTCGCCGACGCGATCGCGCAGAACCCGAACTACCAGGTCATCGCGTCGCAGACCGGTGACTTCACGCGGTCGGGCGGCCGGCAGGTGATGGAGGCGTTCCTGAAGGCGCACCCGGACATCGACGTCCTGTACGCCCACAACGACGACATGGGGCTCGGCGCGATCGAGGCGATCGAGGCGGCGGGCAAGGTGCCCGGAACCGACATCAAGATCATCACGGTCGACGCGGTGAAGGACGGCATGCAGGCGCTGGCCGACGGGAAGATCAACTTCATCGTCGAGTGCAACCCGCTGCTCGGCCCGCAGTTGATGGACCTGGTCAAGAAGGTGGCCGCGGGCGAGGAGGTGCCGGCGCGCGTCGTCACCGAGGAGACGACGTTCGACACCGCCGCCGCCAAGGCCGCGCTGCCCAGCCGCGAGTACTGATGGCGAGCTCGCGTCCGCTGGTGGAGATGCGCGGCATCTCCGTGGCGTTCGGGCCGGTGCAGGCCCTCGACGGGGTCGACCTGCGGCTGTACCCGGGCGAGGTGCACGCGCTGATGGGGGAGAACGGCGCCGGGAAGTCGACGCTGATCAAGGCCCTCACCGGTGTGCACCCGGTGGACGCGGGCGAGATCAGGGTGCAGGGCGAGCCCGTGGCGTTCAGCGGGCCCGCCGCGGCGCAGGCCGCCGGGATCAGCACGGTGTACCAGGAGGTGAACCTCTGCCCGAACCTCTCGGTGGCGGAGAACCTCCTCCTGGGCCGCGAGCCGCGCCGCGCCGGTCGCATCGACTGGCGCGGCGCCCGGCGGCGGGCCGCCGACGTGCTGGCCGGCCTGCACCTCGACCTCGACCCGGCCTCGCCGCTGGGCTCGCACCCGATCGCCCAGCAGCAGCTGGTGGCGATCGCGCGGGCCGTGGAGGTGGACGCCCGGGTGCTCGTGCTCGACGAACCGACGTCCAGCCTCGACGCGAGCGAGGTCGACGAGCTGTTCCGGGTGGTGCGCAGGCTGCGCGACGACGGCGTGGCGATCCTGTTCGTCTCGCACTTCCTCGAGCAGGTCTACGCGATCTCGGACCGGATGACGGTGCTGCGCAACGGACGGCTAGTCGGTGAGCACCGCACGGTGGAGATCTCCCGGATGCAGCTGGTGTCGGCGATGGTCGGACGCGAGCTGGAGGCGCTGGAACGGCTCGACCGCGCTCCTGCGGCCCCCGCGGGTGAGCAGGAGACGCCGGTGCTCGAGGCCGTCGGGCTGGCGCGGCGCGGCGCGCTCGACCCGGTGGACCTCGTGGTGCGGCCCGGGGAGGTGGTCGGGCTGGCCGGGCTGCTCGGCAGCGGGCGCACCGAGCTCGCCCGGCTGCTGTTCGGTGCCGACCGCGCCGACCACGGAGAGATCGTGGTGGACGGCGCGGCGGTGCGGATCCGCAGCCCGCGCGCGGCGATCGACGCGGGCATCGCGTTCAGCCCCGAGGACCGCAAGGCCGAGGGGGTGGTGGGCGACCTGACGGTGCGCGACAACATCGTGCTCGCCATGCAGGCCTCGCGCGGGTGGATGCGCCGCATCCCCGGCCGCAAGCAGGACGAGCTCGCCCGGCGCTGGATCGAGCTGCTCGACATCCGCCCGGCCGACCCGGACGCGCTGCTGCGCAACCTGTCGGGCGGAAACCAGCAGAAGGTGCTGCTGGCGCGGTGGCTGATCACGCAACCTCGCCTGCTCATCCTCGACGAGCCGACGCGCGGCATCGACGTGGGCGCGAAGGCCCAGATCCAGGCGCTGGTGGCCGAGCAGGCCCGCGCGGGCACCGCTGTCGTGTTCATCTCCGCCGAGCTGGACGAGGTGGTGCGCCTGTCCGACCGGGTGCTCGTGCTGCGCGACCGCACGCCCGCCGGGCAGCTGGCCGGCGCGGACGTGGACACCGACCGGGTGATGGAGCTGATCGCCACCGGAGGTGAGACCGGTGCGTGAGCTCCTGCGCAAGCCGATCTGGCCGCTCGTGGCGTTGCTGCTGCTCAACCTGGCCGTGACGCCCAGCTTCTTCGCGGTGCGGGTGCAGGACGGGCGGCTCTACGGGAGCCTGATCGACATTTTGCACAACGGCGCCCCGCTGGCGCTGACCGCGCTCGGGATGACCCTCGTGATCGCCACGCGGGGGATCGACCTGTCCGTCGGGGCCGTGGTGGCGATCGCGGGCGCGGTGACGTGCACGTGGATCGCGGGCAGTCCGGACCCGGCGAGCCCCGGCGCCGCGCTCGCGGGCATCGGCCTCGCGCTCGGGCTCGCGGTGGCGCTCGGGGCCTGGAACGGCTTCCTCGTGGCGGGGCTGGGGATCCAGCCGATCATCGCGACGCTCGTGCTGATGACGGCGGGCCGTGGGCTCGCCCAGCTCGTGACCGACGGTCAGATCGTCACCGTCAACAACCCCACGTTCTCCGGCATCAGCGGCAGCGCGCTGCTCACCGTGCCGGTGACGGTTCTCGTGGCCGCCGCGGTGTACGCGGCTGTCGCGCTCGTCACCCGGCGCACGGCGCTCGGCACGCTGGTGGAGGCGGTCGGCATCAACCCCGAGGCCAGCCGGCTGGCCGGAGTGCGCTCGCGAGGCATCGTGTGGACGGTCTACGTCTTCGCCGCGCTCTGCGCCGCCGTGGCCGGGCTGATGGTCAGCGCGAACGTCCACGCCGCCGACGCCAACAACGCGGGGCTGTGGCTGGAGCTGGACGCGATCCTCGCCGTCGTCATCGGGGGCACCTCCCTGGCGGGCGGGCGCTACTCGATCGCGGGCACGCTCCTGGGCGCACTCACCATCCAGACGCTCACCACCACGATCTACTCGGTCGGCATCCCGCCGGAGGTCTCCCTGGTGTTCAAGGCCGTCGTCGTGATCCTGGTGTTCCTGGCCCAGGCGCCGAAGGTGCGCGCGCTGCTCGCGCGCCGCCGCCGGGCCGCGCCACCGCCCACTCCGCCCGCCTCGCCGGTCGAGGCGGCCGCGGCGGAGACCACGGGGAGCAGCCGGTGACCGCGCTCGCCGAACGGGTCCGCGCCGGGTGGCGCGTGCCCACCCGCTTCCTGCCCGTGGTGGTCACGTTCTCCCTCTTCGTGCTCATGTTCGCCGGGGGAGGGCTGCGCTACGAGTCGTTCGCGTCGGGACAGGTGCTGCTCAACCTGCTGATCGACAACGCGTTCCTGGTGGTGCTCGCGGTCGGCATGACGTTCGTGATCCTCACCGGCGGCATCGACCTGTCGGTCGGGTCGGTCGTGGCGCTGTCCACGATGGTGGTGGCCGCGCTGCTGCGCGCCGGGTGGTCGCCGGTCGTGGTGATCCTCCTGGTGCTCGCGGGCGGTGCGCTCTTCGGCCTGGCGATGGGCGCGGTGATCCACTACCTGGAGATCCAGCCGTTCATCGTGACCCTCGCCGGGATGTTCCTGGCCAGGGGCCTGTGCTACGTGATCGACCTGCAGTCGATCCCGATCGAGGACCCGCTGTTCCGCACGGTGGCGCAGACGGCGGTGCCGCTCGGTGAGGACCTGTTCCTGTCCCCGAGCGCGCTCGTGGCGCTCCTGGTGGTGGCCGTGGCCGGCTACGTCCTGCACATGACCCGGTTCGGCCGCACCGTCTACGCCGTGGGTGGCAACCCGCAGTCGGCGATGCTCATGGGCCTGAGCGTGGCCCGGGCCCGTGTGGGCGTCTACGTGATCAGCGGCGCCTGCTCGGCGCTCGCGGGGCTGCTGTTCACCTTCTACATGCTCTCGGGCTACAGCCTGCACGCCGTGGGCATGGAGCTGGACGCGATCGCCGCCGTCGTCATCGGGGGCACGCTGCTCACCGGCGGCTCCGGGTTCGTGCTCGGCTCGCTGCTGGGCGTGCTGGTGCTCGGCACGATCCAGACGATCCTGTCGTTCGAGGGCACACTCAGCTCGTGGTGGTCCCGGATCGTGATCGGGCTCCTGCTGCTGGTGTTCGTGGTGCTGCAGCGGGTGCTGGCGCGCCGGTCGGCGGGTCGAACGGCGGGTTGAACTTCGAGTACTCCGGTGCCGACCAGCGGATCGGCACCGCGCCGTCGATCTGCACCACCCGCTCCACCGCGAAGTCGACGATCCGCTCCGCGCCCGGCACGCGGGCGGCGCGCGCGGGGTCCCAGTCGACCGAGGCGCGCCCGGACAGCTGCAGGGAGCGGCCCCGCTCCCAGTCGAGGAACAGCAGGCCGGCTCGCGGGTCGAGTTCCAGGTTGCCGAGCGTCATGTACATGGAGTTGCCGGTGTAGTCGGGCCAGCTCAGGTGCCGTTCTCCGGCCACGGCCACGAACCCCGGCGCTCCGCCGCGGTGCGAGGCGTCGGCGCCGAGCCCCGGCGCGTGCGTGGCCACGAAGAACGTGTCGGCCGCCGCGATCCACGCCTGCTGCTCGGGCGCGAGGCCCCCGGACTCCACGACGGCGCCGGGAGCGGCGCCCCCGCGGCCCTCGGCGGCGCGGGCCTGGATGTATTTCGGGCAGTTGGCGTAGACCTGCTCGGTGTGCACGACCAGGAGGTCGTCCACCTGGCGGCCGCGGCCGTTGACCCGCATCCGGCGCCTGGTCGCGGGTTCGATCGCGAGCATCCCGATGTCGTGCTCGTCCGCGAACACGTCCGCGAGGGGGTCGCCGGGCAGCGGGGCCCGCCGCGCCGCGACCGTCCGCTCGTCGACCGCGGTGACGAACCCCGGCGGGCCGGTGAGCGGGCTCGCCCACACCGCGCCGTCCGGCGTGGCGGCGCCGATCACGACCAGCTGCCTGCCGCGCAGGAAGTCGGCCGCGACCGGCGGCACCGCGTCCCCGACTCGGGCCGAGCCCCACGCCCGGTCCGGGAACCCGGCTCGCAGCTGCACCGCTCGTTCTCCCCTGTGCTCCATGGGGGGTGTCCTCTCTCGGCGCCGGATCAGAAGAACCCGCAGGTCGGGGCGTCCGCAGTGGGCGCGGGGGCACTCTCGGCGCCCGTCGGGGTGTAGATCTCGAGCCGGATGCCGTCGGGGTCGGTGAAGAACACGCCGCCGGACGAGGCGCCCTCGCGGTGGGCGACCACGCCGTCGTGGGTGAACTCGACGCCCAGGCCCTTCAGCACGGTCTCCGCCCGGCGCACGGCGTCGATACCCGCCACCTCGAACGACAGGTGGTGCAGCCCGGGGTGGTCGGTGGCGAACGTGCCCGCGCTCTGCTCCCAGAGGGTGAGCACGAGCGTGCCGTCCTGGCCGAGGAACGCGAACCGCCGGTCGCCGTCGGTGCGTTCCCCGACGACGTCGAAGCCGAAGACCGTGCGGTAGAAGGCCGTGGAGCGGGCCAGGTCGGTGACGTTGAGCGCGATGTGGCCGGTGCGGAAGGCCATGAATTCCCCTAATGAATGCTGGAGGAGGTGCCGTTAGGGACATCGCAGCACGGTGTGTCTAATGGAGTCAAGCCAGTGTGACATTAGAAGTGGCGGTAGGCTCGGGCTCGTGCCTGAGGAGATCGGCGACCTGCTGCCCGACGAGCCGCTGCCGGTGCGGCTGATGAACACGGTCTGGGCCGGCCGGCACCGCGTGCACGACGACCTGGCCACCGTCGACGGTCTCCGGCTCTGGTTCGAGCGCACGGGCCTGCCCGGGGCGGAGCAGCTCGAGCCGGCCGACCTGGCGGCGTTGCGGCGGTTGCGCGACGCGGTGCGCCGCATCGCCGCCCACGTCACCGGCGACGACCGGCCCGGTGCGTCCGCGGGCGCCGACGACCTCGACGCCGCGCTGGCGACCGTGAACGCCGAGGCCGCCGCGTGCATGCCCGCCCTCGTGCTCGACGCCGATGGCCGCCCCGTGCTGCGGTGGCACGCCGGCGGGCGGGAGGCCGACCGGGCCCGGGCCGAGCTCGCGCTCGAGGCCGCACGCCTCCTCGGCGGCGCGGAGGCGGACCTGCTGCGGGCCTGCCACGGGCCGGGGTGCGTCCTGTACTTCCGCAAGGACCACCCCCGGCGCGGGTGGTGCTCGGCGGGCTGCGGGAACCGCGCCCGGGTGGCGCGCCACTACGACAGGCACCGACGCCACCGATGAGTTCCGCGGCGGCCGGGGGTCTCAAGTGCATGACCGCCACGAGCAGCCCTCGTTCCCGCCGCACCTTCCAGCATGCGCTCGCCAACACGCTCGTGGCGTCCGTCGTCAACTCCACCGTCTGGTTCGCGGTGACGTTCTGGGTGTACCTGGAGACCCGCTCGGTGTTCGCCACCGGCGTCATCTCCGGCATCTTCCTGGGGCTCACGGCCCTGTCCGGCGTCTGGTTCGGGGGCCTCGTCGACCACCACCGCAAGCGCGACGTCATGATCGGCTCCAGCGTCGCGTCGCTCGGGCTGTACGCGGCGAGCCTCGCGGTGTACCTCGCCGCCGGACCGGAGCCCTTCCGCGACCCCACCGGCCCGGTGCTGTGGGGCTTCGTGCTCCTGCTGATGAGCGGCGTGATCGTCGGCAACATCCGCGGCATCGCGATGTCCACGGTGGTGACGCTGCTCGTGCCCGAGCCCGAGCGTGACCGCGCCAACGGGATGGTCGGCACCGTCACGGGCGTCGCGTTCCTCGTGACCTCCGTGATCAGCGGCCTGCTGATCGGCATGGCGGGCATGCTGGCGGTGCTCCTCGTGGCGCTCACGGCCACCGCGGCCGTGATCGCGCACCTCGCGACCCTGACGATCCCCGAGGTGCGCGCCGTGCCCACCGCGGGCGGGGGCCGCCGCCGCACCGATCTGCGCGGCACCGTCGCCCTCGTGGCCGCCGTGCCCGGCCTGCTCGCCCTGATCGCGTTCTCGACGATCAACAACTTGCTCGGCGGCGTCCTGATGGCCCTCGCCGACCCCTACGGCCTGTCGCTGGTGTCGGTCGAGGTCTGGGGCCTGCTCTTCGGCGTGCTGAGCACCGGATTCATCATCGGCGGGCTCGCCATCAGCAAGCGCGGGCTGGGGCGCAACCCGCTGCGCACGCTGCTGCTGGCGAACCTCGTGCTCTGGGGTGTGTGCAGCGTCTTCGCCCTGCGGTCCTCGATCGTCCTGCTCGCCGTCGGGTTCTTCATCTACATGTGCGTCGTGCCCTACGCCGAGGCGTCCGAGCAGACCGTGCTGCAGAAGGTGGTGCCCTTCGAGCGGCAGGGCCGCGTGTTCGGCTTCGCGCAGAGCGTGGAGCAGGCCGCGTCCCCGCTCACCGCCTTCCTGATCAGCCCTGTGGCCCAGTTCGTGTTCATGCCGTTCATGACCGACGGCGCCGGTGCCGAGTGGCTCGGCCCGTGGTTCGGCACCGGCCCCGAGCGGGGCATGGCGCTGCTGTTCACCATCGCGGGCGTCCTCGGCCTGGTCCTCACGCTCGTGGCGCTCGGCTCGCGCCAGTACCGGCTCCTCTCCCGCCACTACCGCGACGTCCCGGCGGCCGCGCCCACCCCCGAGCTCGCGGCGGCCTGACCCGCCCGGTGCGATCATCGGCCCATGACCGTCCACGACCTCGTCCTCAGCGGTGGCCGGGTGATCGACCCCGAGTCCGGGCTCGACGCCGTGCGCGACGTCGGGATCACCGGTGGCACCGTGCGGGAGATCGGCCAGGACCTCGAGGGCTCGGCCACCGTCGACGTGTCGGGGCTGGTGGTCAGCCCCGGCTTCGTCGACCTCCACAGCCACAGCCAGGACGTCCCCGGAGGGCGGCTGCAGGCCCTCGACGGCGTCACCACCGCCCTCGAGCTGGAGGCGGGCGCCTTCCCGGTGGAACACGCCTACCGCCGGGCCGCCGCGGCCGGCCGGCCCGTCAACTACGGGTTCTCGACGTCGTGGGCCGGGGCGCGGATGCGGGTGCTCGCGGGCGCGCCCCCGGTGGCCGACCTCGACGAGCTGCTCGTCCACGTGGCCGACCCGCGGTGGCAGGCCGCGGCGTCACCCGCGGACGTCGAGCGCGTCCTCGGGCTGCTGGAGGCCGACCTCGCCGCGGGGGCGCTGGGCATCGGCGTGCTCGTCGGGTACGCCCCGGGCACCGACCCCTCCGAGTACCTCGCCGTGGCCGCGCTGGCCGCCCGGCACGGCGTGCCCACCTACACCCACGCCCGCGACCTGGTGGAGATGACCCCGGACGTCCCGGTCGACGGCGCCGAGGAGATCGTGCGGGCGGCCGGCGAGACCGGGGCCCACATGCACTACTGCCACCTCAACTCGACGTCGGGTCAGCACGTCGACCGCGTGCTCGCCCTGGTGGAGCGGGTGCGGGCCGAGGGCGCGACGGTCACCACGGAGGCCTACCCCTACGGCGCCGGGATGACGGGCATCGGGGCCGCGTTCCTCGCGCCGGAGAACCTGCACCGGCGCGGGCTGACCCCGGCCTCCATCGGCCACCTCGCCCTGGGCAGGCGCATCGCCGACGCCGACGAGCTGCGGCGGGTGCGCTCGGAGGACCCGGGCGCGCTCGCGTTCGTGCACCAGACCGACGAGGCCGACCCGCGCGCCTTCGGGGCCGTGCACCGCGCGCTCGCCTTCCCGGACGCCGCGGTGGCGAGCGACGCGATCGCGCCCCAGTGGCCCGCGGGGGACCACGACCCGCTGCGGTGGCCGCTGCCGCCGCAGGTGGCCACCCACCCACGCACCGCGGGCACGTTCGGTCGCACCCTGCGGCTGCTGGTGCGGGAGCTGGGGCTGCTCAGCCTCCCCGAGGCGGTGCGCCGCTGCACGCTCGTGCCCGCCCGCGTGGTGCAGGACGCGGCCCCGGCGATGCGCCGCAAGGGCAGGCTGCAGCCCGGCGGCGACGCCGACGTCACCGTCTTCGACCCCGCCACGGTGAGCGACCGGTCGACCTACGCCGACACCACCCGCCCGTCCACGGGGATCCGGCACGTCCTGGTCGGGGGCACGTTCGTGGTGCGCGACGGCGAGCTCGACCCGGGCGCGCTGCCAGGCCGGGCCGTCCGGGGTGGCTGAGCGAGGGTTCCGTCAGCCCAGCACGGCGTGCAGCACCCAGAAGGCGATCGCGGCGGCGAGTGCGGCCATCGGGATCGTGAGCACCCAGGCCACCACGATGTTGCCCGCCACGCCCCACCGCACGGCCGAGAGCCGCTTGGTGGCGCCGACCCCGAGGATCGACGACGTGATCGTCTGGGTGGTGGAGATCGGCGCGGCGAAGGCGAACGCGGTGGTGTAGAGCACCGCCGACGCCGTGACCTCCGCGGCGAACCCGCGCGGCGGGTCGAGGTCGATGATCCGCCGCCCCAGCGTGCGCATGATGCGCCAGCCGCCCGCGTACGTGCCCGCCGAGAGCGCGCCCGCCGCGAGCAGGATCACCCACCAGGGCACCTCGAACCCCTCGTGGTAGCCGCCGACGACCAGCGCAAGGACGATCACACCCATGGTCTTCTGGGCGTCCTGCAGGCCGTGCCCGAGGGCCATCGCGGCCGCCGAGATCGTCTGAGCGTGACGGAAGCCGCGGCTCAGCGGCTGCGGGTGCGCCCGCCGGAAGATCCACAACAGGGCCGTCATCAGGAGCCCGGCGAGCGCGAAGCCGACCACCGGCGAGAGCACCATCGGGATGACGACCTTGTCGAGCACGCCCTCCCAGTGCACCGTGCCCGCCGCCGCCAGCGCCGAGCCGACGAGCCCGCCGATCAGCGCGTGCGACGACGAGGACGGCATGCCGAACCACCAGGTGATCAGGTTCCAGATGATCGCCCCGACGAGCGCCGCGAGCACCACGACCAGGCCAGCGATCCCCTGCGGCGGGTCGATGATGCCGCTGCCCACGGTGGAGGCCACCTCGGTGCCGAGGAAGGCCCCGACCAGGTTCATCACCGCGGCCATCAGCAGCGCGGCGCGCGGGGTGAGGGCCCGGGTGGCCACCGATGTGGCGATGGCGTTGGCGGCGTCGTGGAAACCGTTGGTGTAGTCGAAGACGAGTGCCACCACGATCACCACCACGATGATGGCGAGTACCACTCAGGACTCCTTGACCGCGATGCTCTCGACGGTGTTCGCCACCGTCTCGAACGCGTCCGCGGCCTCCTCGAGGGAGTCGATGACCTCTTTGAGCTTGAGGATCGTCAGCACGCCCGTGGCGTCCACGTCGTGCGGCGGGCAGAACAGCTCTTCCAGCAGATTGCGGTAGGCGGTGTCACCCTCGTCCTCGAGCGAGTTGACGTGCACCCAGTACTCCTGGAGCTTGCCCATCGTGGCCAGCCGCGGCATCGCGTCCGCGGTGGCCGCGGCCGCGCGCTGCAGCACGTCGGTCTGGACCTTCATGCCGGCGGGCAGCTCCTCGAGCCGGTAGAGCACGATCCGGTCGGCGGCCTCCTCCATCGCGTCGATCACGTCGTCGAGCGACGAGGTGAGCCGGTAGATGTCCTCGCGGTCGAACGGGGTCACGAACGTCTTGTTCAGCTTGATCATGATCTCGTGGGTGACGTCGTCCCCCGCGCTCTCGGCATCCTTCACCCGCTTCGCGAGCTCGGCACGTTCGGCGGGGGGTGCCGCCACCAGCGCCGCGAGGTCGTCCGCCGCCCGGGCGATGTTCTCGGCCGCCCGGGTGAAGAGCGGGTAGAAGCCGCGCTCGTGCGGCGTCAACCTGAATGCCATTGCCAGGTTGTACTCCACCCCCCTCGGGTGCGCTTGAACCGAGGGGGGTCCGACCTGTTCGGGGGGCGCCCCGTGGGATGAGGATGGCGGGTATGACGGTGGTCTTCGTACACGGCGTCCCCGAGACCGGCGCGATCTGGCGGGGGGTGCGCGACCGGCTCGACGGCGACACGATCGCGGTGGACCTGCCCGGCTTCGGCACGCCGCGGCCCGCGGGATTCGGCGCGACGAAGGACGACTACGCGGGGTGGCTCGCGGGCGAGCTGCGCAGGTTCGGCCGTCCGGTCGACCTGGTGGGGCACGACTGGGGCGCCGGGTTCGTGCTGCGGGTGGCCACCGCAGCCGACGTCCCGGTGCGCAGCTGGGCCGTGGACGTCGGCGCGGTGTTCCACCCCGACTACGTCTGGCACGAGCTCGCGCAGGTGTGGCAGACCGCGGGCGCGGGGGAGGAGCGCAACGCGGCCAACCTGGCCGTGACCCCGGAGATGCGGGCGAAGGGCCTGCAGGCGGCGGGGGTGCCGGAGGAGGCCGCCGGAGCGCTCGCCGCGGCCCAGGACGCCACGATGGCGGCCTGCATCCTCGATCTCTACCGCTCCGCCGTGCCCAACCCGCACGCCGACTGGGGCCGTGAGCTCGACCGCGCCGCCCCGGCGCCGGGGCTCGTGCTCCAGCCCACCGCCGACCCCTACGACGACGCCGCCCGATCCGGAGAGGTCGCCACCCGGCTCGGCGCCCGCACGCACCGGCTGGACGGGCTGGGCCACTGGTGGATGCTGCAGGACCCGGCCGCGGCCGCGGCGGCGCTGCGCTCGTTCTGGTCCTCCGTCGACGGCCTGCCATGATGGCGCCATGGAGCCGGCGCAGATCGACACGTCCGTCCCGCAGTCCGCGCGCATCTGGAACTACTGGCTCGGCGGGAAGGACAACTACGCCGCCGACCGGGCCGCGGGCGACGAGGTGCTGGCCAAGATCCCGGACATCGCCGACGGGGCCCGCGCCGAGCGCGCCTTCCTCATGCGCGTGGTGCGCTACCTCGTGCGCGAGGCGGGCATCCGGCAGTTCCTCGACGTCGGCACCGGGCTGCCCACGCTGAACAACACCCACGAGGTGGCCCAGGAGGCCGACCCCACCTGCCGGATCGTCTACGTCGACAACGATCCGCTCGTCATGGCGCACGCCCGCGCCCTGCTCGTCGGGTCCCCCGAGGGCGTCACCGACTACGTGCAGGCCGACCTGCGCGAACCGGACGCGATCCTCGCCGCCGCCGAGCGCACCCTCGACTTCAGCCGGCCCGTCGGGCTGATGCTGCTCGGCGTCGTGAACCACCTGATGGACGACGACGAGGCGTACTCCTGCGTCGGCCGGCTGGTGGCGGCGCTGCCCGCGGGCAGCCACCTGGTGTTCACCCACTCCACGGCGGAGGTCCACGGCGAGCCCATGCTCGAGGTGATGCGCGAGACCACCGCGCGCGGCGGCACCCCGATCCGCGCCCGCACCCGCGCGGAGATCGAGCGCTTCTTCGACGGGATGGAACTGCTCGAACCCGGCGTGGTGTCCTGCTCCCAGTGGCGCGCGGAGGTCTCGAGCGACGGCCGGCCGGCTCCGGTGTACCTCTTCGGCGGCGTCGGCCGGATCGGCTGACGGCGCCCGCCCGGAAGCGCCCAGCGCAGCGCCCGAAGGCCATGATCACTGGTCTGGCGCGTTCCCGACACCTCACGTCGGGAAACGCGCCAATCCGCCGATCAGGCGCCGCATCTCCGTGCCGAGGGCCGCAGAGGCCCTGGATGTGGCTTTCCTGGACTACCGGACCGCCCTCAGGGCCGGCACCAGCACGGCCGGGCCGAGTTCAGCCCCGGAACGCGTCGGCGTGGGCGCGGGCCCAGTCGGGGAAGGTCCGCGGGGCCCTGCCCGTGATCTCCTGCACGGTCGGCAGCACTGTGGACTCGTCGAGCGAGCCGTCGACGTAGAAGTCGAAGAACGCCCGCACGTAGGGCTCGGGCATGCGGGCCGTCATGTCGGCCCAGGCCTCCTCGTCGGACTGCGCCTCGAACCGCAGGTCGCGCCCCAGCACCTCGCCGAGCACGCGGACGCGGTCGGCCGGCAGGAGCGCCTCCGGCCCGGACAGCGCGTGGATCCGGCCGGCGTGCCCGTGCTCCACGAGCGCCGCCGCGGCGACGGCGGCGATGTCGGCGGGGTCGATCACGGCCACCCGGACGCCGCCGAACGGGGCCCGCACCACGTCCCCGGCCTGCAGCTGGGGTGCCCACTCGAGCGCGTTGGTCATGAAGCCGCAGGGGCGCAGGAGGGTCCACGGGATCCCGGCGGACCGCACCGCCTCCTCCGTGCGGATCATGTAGGCCGAGATCGCGTTGCCCGTGTCGCCGCTGCCTGCGGAGCCTCCCGAGAGCTGGACCACCCGCGACACCCCGGCCGCGCGGGCCGCGGCGAGCACTCCGGGCATGTCCCGGTAGCCGGGGAGCAGGAAGAGCCCTGACACGCCCTCGAGCGCGGGTTGGAGGGTGTCGGGGTGGTCGAGGTCGCCGACCACGCGCGCGGCCCCCTCGATCGGGCCGCCCGGGCTGCGCGCCAGCGCCCGCACCGGCACGTCCCGCTCGACGAGGGCGCGCGCGAGCTCGCGCCCGACGTTGCCTGTGGCGCCGCTCACCAGGATCACGGACGCGAGCCTACGGCGAGTGACGCGCGACTCCTCCGGGGCAGGGATTAATCCTGCGCGTTTCGTCGGTCCTACTCCATAGATTGCACCTCCGGCGCCGGGCCCACCGGCCGCGCCGGCCGAAGACTCTCTGTGGGGGACCCAGTGGAACAGCAGTCCGACGTGCTCGACCCCGCGTCGAGCACACCAGATCCCGCGGGCCTGTTGAGCGCCCGCGACCGCACGGTGATCGGGGTGCTGCTCGTCTCCACGTTCGTCGTCATCCTCAACGAGACGATCATGAGCGTGGCGCTGCCCACCCTCATGACGGAGCTCGCGGTGTCGGCGAGCGTGGGCCAGTGGCTCACCACGGGGTTCCTGCTCACGATGTCGGTGGTCATCCCGGTCACCGGGTTCCTCATCCGGCGGGTGCGCACGCGCGCGCTCTTCGGCATCGCGATGGCTCTGTTCAGCGCGGGCACGTTCCTCGCAGCGGTCGCCCCGGGCTTCGGCGTGCTGCTCGCGGCCAGGGTCGTCCAGGCGGGCGGCACCGCGATCATGCTCCCGCTGCTGATGACCACCGTGATGACGCTGGTGGCGCCGGCCCGCCGCGGCGCGGTGATGGGCAACATCTCGATCGTCATCTCGGTCGCGCCCGCGATCGGCCCCGCCGTGTCGGGCATCGTGCTCACGCAGTTCGGGTGGCGCTACATGTTCTGGCTGGTCCTCCCGATCGCGCTCGCCGCCCTGCTGCTCGGGATGCGTCTGATCACCGACGTGGGCGATTCCACGTCCGCCCCGATCGACGTGCCGTCGGTGGTGCTGTCGGTGCTCGGCTTCGGCGGGCTCGTGTACGGGCTGAGCAGCGTCGGCCACTCGGCCGAGAGCGCCTCGCAGGCCACGCTCTGGGCGGCGTTCGGCATCGGCGTCGCCGGGCTCGTGGCGTTCGTCGCGCGGCAGGTCGTGCTGCAGCGCGACGACCGCGCGCTGCTCGACCTGCGCACGTTCCGCTCGCCCACGTTCTCCGTGGCGAGCGCGATGATGATGCTGATGATGGCCGTGCTGCTGGGCACCGTCGTGCTGCTGCCGATCTACCTGCAGGGTGTGCTCGCGCTCGACACGTTCACGATCGGCCTGCTGCTCCTGCCGGGCGGCCTGCTGATGGGGCTGCTCGGGCCGGTCGTCGGGCGCCTGTACGACCGGTTCGGCGCGCGGGCGCTGCTGGTGCCCGGCACCGTGGCCACGAGCGCGGCCCTGTGGTCCACCACGCTGTTCACCGCGGGGAGCACCATGCTGCAGGTCCTGGGCTTCCACCTGCTGCTGTCGGTGGGGCTGGCGTTCGTGTTCACCCCGCTGTTCACCTCGGGGCTGGGCGCCGTGGAGCCGCGGCTGTACTCCTACGGCAGTGCGATCTTCGGCACCACCCAGCAGTTGGCGGGCGCCGCGGGCGTCGCGCTCCTGGTGAGCATGATGTCGGTCCGCTCGAGCGCGCTGGCGGAGCAGGGGGCGTCGCTGGTGGAGCAGACGGCGGGCGGCATCCACAGCGCGTTCCTGGTGGCGGCGTCGTTGTCGCTGGCCGCGATCGCCGGCGCGTTCTTCGTCCGCGGCACGGCGTCCGGGGAAGTGCCCGCCGCGCACTGATCCAGCTGCTTTCGCACGAACGGCACATTCGTCCGTTAAGGTCGTACGAATGTGCCGTTCGTGCGTTTTTGCGAATGGGTGGGGTGCGCGCGAACGGTTCGGGCAGCGGCAGTACTGTTGCGCCGCCTCGCGTGATCCCGGCGGACCCGCGGGCCATTCATGATCCCGTTGTGTCCTCTGGGGGTTGACGCATCCGTGGTTGACGCGATCTACGACT